>CADCRC010000083.1 GCA_902803795.1 uncultured Erysipelotrichaceae bacterium
CCTATCTGAATTGAAGTTTCATATTTATAATACTCATCACATCGATCTTTGCATTCTTTTTCAGATGTTCCTGTTGTCATTATTAAATAAATATAATTCTTTGCTTTACAACCAGCTGGATTTGTGCATTTTTTACTTCCATCTGTTTTTAGATAATAATAGTCGCAATTTACTGTAGTATCACTAGCTAAAGAAGCATCGTCATAACAAATATATACATCATTAACAGTATCCTCTATTTCATTTTTATAAATTCCACCTGGAATATCTGAGCAGGAGGGATAACAAATATTATCATTATATTTGTGGTATTTTTTATTACTACCATCAACTCCACATTTAGCCAAACAAATATTTGAATCAAAATTATAATAAGAAATAGAACCTGTGCATTCATTTAAACATTCTATTGATACTTTTTCATCATCTACTCCATATTCAGGGATTGGTTTTTGAAATTTATTTACTGATCTTCCTTTACATGATTCTAGGCATTCATTATTATCTATATCATAATAATATTTATGATAAGAAAAACATTCTGCTGTTAACAAACATTTTTGATTACCATTAATGAAATAAAGAGAAAGAGTGGAAGCTCCTGTAATAATATCTTTACATTCTGGCACACAGATATTTTCACTATCTTGGGTATAATAATATTTATCGCATTTATCAACTAATTCATACATATTATCAGTAGTTTGGCTTTTTAGCTTGGTATAATAATAATCACTTTGATATCCTTCCCAACATATTTTTGATTTTTTATTATAATATATAGGATCCAAAGCTTCACCAACTGCTTTATCTCTATTAACAAAATCTAAACACTCTTCTTTAGTCAGAAAACATTGTTTAAAATTTAAAGTTATTTGAGAACCCCCCGCTGGTGTATATTGTATTTCTCTATCATATTTATAATATTCATCACATCTATCTTTACATTCGGTATCATCTGTTCCTTTTATTAAATAAATATAATTCTTATCATAACAACCCTTTTCATCTGTACATTTTTTTGTTCCATCATTATCATAAAAATAATATGTACAACCACTATCTGATTGTGAAGTATAGCAAGTATAAACATGATTAGTAGTATCCACTTCTTTTTGATAAACATAAGGTCCACCAGGAATATCTGAACAAGAAGGATAGCAAATATATTCATCCTTTGCATGGTATTTTTTATTACTACCGTCTTTTCCACAAAATTCAATACAGATATTAGAATCAAAATTATAAAAGCGATAAATATTGGATGGATCATAATCAGAAGATGTAGGGTCTCTTCCAGGGCATTCACTTAAGCATTTTTGCGCATTAGCAGGGGTTGTTATTATTTCTTTTTGGAATTTATTTGTTGGTCTTCCTTTACAATCATCGAGGCATTCATTATTATCTGGATCATAATAATATTTATGAAGAATAATACAATCAGTTTCACATTTTTGATTACCACTAACGAAATAAAGATCCAATGCAATTGATGACGGTGTTACAACTTTACAGGCTGGAGTACAGACATTTTCACCATTGCCACCATCATTAGGGTCATTAAAGAAAAAATATTTTTCACAATTTTCAATTAATTCAATAGTATTGGAAGATAAAATACTTTTATCTTTAGCATAAAATTCTACAGGGAATCCCTTCCAACATCGTTTTAATTTGACATGATAATATATCGGTCCAGTGAAACCTGTAGTCTCTCCTACTATAAAAGCTAAACACTCTTCTTTAGTCAGAAAACATTGTTTAAAATTTAAAGTTATTTGAGAACCCACCGCTGTGGTATATTGTATTTCTCTATCATATTTATAATATTCATCACATCTATCTTTACATTCGATATCATCTGTTCCTTTTATTAAATAAATATAATTCTTATCATAACAACCCTTTATATCTGTGCATTTTTTTGTTCCATCATTATCATAAAAATAATATGTACAACCACTATCTGATTGTGAAGTATAGCAAGTATAAACATTATCTGTTCCTATTGTTTTATAACTATAAATATTTCCAGGTATATCAGAACATGAAGGATAACAAATATTAGCCCCATTAGCATGATATTTATTGTTACTATCATCAGCTCCACATTTAGTTAAACAAATATTTGAATCAAAATTGTAATAAGAATTAGTACCTGTACATCCAACTTGACAAGCTAATGTTTGTGTTGGAGTACTTGGATGTGCAGTTTGAAATGCATAAATTATTCTTCCTTTACATGAATCAATACATTCATGATTATCAGGATCATAATAGTATTTTTTAGAATTAAAACAATTAACTAAGCTTATACATTTTTGATAACCATCAATAAAATATTTATCATCAGTAGTTTCTGTAATATCTTTA
>CADCRC010000084.1 GCA_902803795.1 uncultured Erysipelotrichaceae bacterium
ATAATATTATTAATTACAATCATTCTACATTATATTATGTATTGCATCCAAAGGTAATGAAAAGTGATTTTTTCAAATCTGGATGGCGAATAGTTTTTTTGAAAAAACTATTTAAAGTACCGTTACCATATAATTTTATATTTAGTATTATTTGCAGATTGTTCAGTAGGAGTTAATGATGAAGAAAGTAATTAAATATGTTTTTGAAAAAATGATTCATGCTATTTTTTCGACAAAGTATAAATGCTTATATCAAAAAATATCTAATTATGATTATGTTTCTTTTGATGCTTTTGATACATTAATAAAAAGAAATATATCTAGTCCTGATGATATTTTTGATATAATAGAAAAAGAATATAATAAGAGAAACAAAAATAAATTAATTAATAATTATAAATTTCTCCGAAAAAAAGCATACCGTGAAGCCAGAAAATGTTGTGATAAAGAGGAAGTTACGTTAGATAATATATATAGTAAACTTAATTATGATGCTTCCATTAGAAATGAACTTATGCAAATAGAAAAAGACACAGAGATAGAAATAAGTACTAAAAATAAAGAAATATATGAAATATACCAAAAATGCATAAAAGAAAACAAAAAAATTTTTATAACTTCTGATATGTATTTGCCAATTGAAACCGTTAAGGCTATATTACATAAAAATGGTTACAAAGTATATCAAAAAATATATTTATCAAGTGATAAAAAACTTACAAAGAGAAGCGGGAATTTATTTAAATTGATATTAGAAGATTATAAATTGCATGGTAATGATATGGTACATATTGGTGATTCCGCATTAAATGATTTCCTTAGTCCAATAAAAAATGGTATTTACTCTTGCTTAATAAGTAAAAATATTAAAAATCATTGTTTTTGTACTAAAAGTAAAAAAAGAGAATATAAGATAATAAGGCAAATTATAAATAACAATATTGTTTTTCATAATTATTCCAACTTTTATTCTAAGTTTGGATACGAAGTATTTGGGCCATTATTATATGGATTTGTATCGTGGATATATAGAGAATTAGATAATGATCGAGTAGATAAAGCTTTTTTCTTAGCTAGAGATTCCAAAATAATATTAGATGCGTATACATCTTTATATGGTAAAAACAAGAAGATTAAATATGTGCACTTTTCACGTAGATCTGTTGTTCTTGCTGATATGATTGATGTTAATAGTTTTGATGAAATATATAACAAATTAAAATCAATTATGAAAAAAACTGCTACAGTAGGCGATTTGTATAATGTTTTAAATGTAAAGAAAGATAAATATTCGATACATTTTGCGGATAAGAAAATTTTTAATCTTACGACAAAAGAAAAAGAAACTATATATAAAAATATAATTGATGATGTTAAAAAGAATTCTGTTAGTCAAAAGAATTTGATAAAAAAGTATTTGCAGCAAAATAATATTGTAGGAGAAGTTGCCTTTGTAGATATTGGTTGGAGAGGAACAATACAATATGTATTAACCTCTAACTATTCAAATCTTGACATAATTGGTTATTATTTTGGTATAAATAAAGATTCAAGATTTAATAACTATAGTGGTATAAAAAGAAAAGGATATTTATTTGATAATAGTGTTTTTGATGATAATCAGAGTTTAGTTAGTCTAAGTATTGGTTTGTTTGAAACAATGTTTCTTAATAATGAAGGTACAACTATAGGGTATAATGAAAAAAATGGAATTGTATATCCTGTGCTAGAAGATGTAGAAAACAATCTTGATATTGTGAAGTATATTCAAGCGGGTGCGCTTGATTTCATAAATGATATAAAAGAAAAGGGTCTAGAAAAGTATATTTGTGATTATGATAGTAGTATATTTTTCAATAACTATGAAAAAATTGCAAAAAACCCAAAATTATCTGATATAAAAATGTTCTCTAAAGTTGAATTTTATGGATATAAAACAAATAAACTCATTACAAATCATTCTTTGTTTTATTATTTGCTTCATCCATTAAAATTTGTAGTTGAATTTAATAATTCATATTGTAAAGTAATGTTTTTAAAAAACACTTTTAAAATTAATTTACCATATTACTATGTTTTGAAATTGCTATATAGATTGAATAAGAGGTGATAACTAATGAAAGTCTGTTATTCGTTGGCTACTACTGATATGGAAGGTGGGGCTCAATCTTTACTAGATTTAATCAAGTTGGATTTAAATAATAACGTTGATCCATATGTAATATTGAGTCATAAATGCCCTGAATTGGAACAAAAATTAAAAGCTCAAAATGTAAAATACGTAATCATACTTCATGGCACTGATTGCAAAGATAGTAATTTATTGAAATTATATTTAAAGAAGATTATTAATTATATCTCGGTTTTTAGAATAGAAAGATATTTGAAAAAGGAAAAAATTGATATTTTGCATAATAATAGTGCCATCTCGTTGGTAGGAATGAAAGCTGCATATAAATTGGGTATCCCTTACATTTGTCATATAAGAGAAGCAATTGAAGAGGGATTGAATCTTAAAATGATAAATAATGATGAATTATATTATTATATTAACAACAGTTATAAATATATTACTATATCTGAATATATAAAGGATTGCTATATTAATCACATTGATAAGAATAAAAATGTTACTTTTTATGACGGTATTGATGTAGACCGATATTCAATGAAGAACAGAAAAATAGGAAAAAATATCAACAAAGTATTATTTGTAGGTAGGTATTCAGATTCTAAAAATCAATTAGATGCACTTGAGGCTCTTAATGAAATAATTAATTCTGAGAAAAAAGAAGTTTTTATGACTTTTGTTGGAACAATAGGTGATGAAAAGTATTATAATAGTTTAATAGAATATACTAAGCATAATAACCTAGAAAACTATGCAACTTTTTTAACGTATACTGATGATTTAACAAAACTTCGAGAAAATAACGATATATCTATAATGTGCTCTGTAAGTGAAGGTATGGGTAGAGTAACAGTAGAAGCTATGCTATCCAAACAAATTGTAATTGGATCAGCAACTGGTGCAACAAAAGAAATAATAGCGCAAGGTAAAAATGGATTTTTATATGATCTGAAAGATACTAAATCTCTTGCTAATTTGATTTGTCAAATTATAACTACTGATAATTCTAAATTGCAAGCAATTTCCAATAATGCATATGAATATGCAATAAATAATTTTTCGAATGATAAACAGAATAAGAAAGTGATTGATTTATATAATGAAATAATGAAATAAGGAGGTATATTATGAACAAAAAACTACAAATTTTATCAGTGGTTTACATTTTGGTTTTTTTAATTAACATACCACCTGCTTTTATTATTCTAAATGATAATATATCTTTAGTATTTGAAATTTTACAGGTACTAGTTTTTGTAATGCTAGTCTTTATCTTTATGGCTTATTCTAAGAAGAAAAGTATTCCACTTATCATTATATTAATTACTTTGTTTTTTTTCATATATATCATTTCTACAATTATCCATCATGGCGATATTAGTGCTTCCATTAAGCCTTTAATAAATACATTTTCCTTATGTTCTTTATATGTTATTAGTGATAAGAATTCAAATTGCTTTATAAAATCCGGATTGCTATACTTGGAATTAATTATATTTATTAATTTGGCTACTATCATTCTTTTTCCAAACGGCCTGTACGTGGTACCGGATAATATTAATAATCATTATTTTCTAGGACACAGGAATAATTCTATTGAATATATAATACCTGCTATTTGTTTTGTATGTCTTAATGATTATATAAATGATAAAAAAATGTCGCTTAATAATATTATATTAATTATTGCATCAATATTAACGGTAGTTTTTACATGGTCTGCTAATGCCATCCTTGTTTTATTGATGTTATTAATATTACTTTATATGCCATTTAAACATTTAATTCACAAATTTGTTACTTGTATTAATATGTTAATAATGTATATTGTTTTTTTCATTACTATTGTCATATATAGGTTACAGTACTATTTTTCCTGGCTTATTGTTGACAT
>CADCRC010000085.1 GCA_902803795.1 uncultured Erysipelotrichaceae bacterium
ACATCAACACCTCCAGATATTCCAGGTATTGATTCAGTGCTTGAATATTGCCAACCATCATAATTACCTTTATATGTACAATAATGATAATATTGAGCAACCCAAGCAATCTTACTAGTAATATAATCTGTTTTTAAATACTCTTTTGAATAAAATAAACCAGTATAAATCTTCCAATTAGAATAACCTAAACTCTCAATTTTATTTTTAAAACTATTAACAATTGCACTATAATTATCATAAGCAGTTTGACTATAAGGTTCTCCATAATAATTACCATTACCTTCAATATCTAAAAAAATAGGTAAAGTTAATTTTGCATTATATTTTTTTAATACTTGATCAACCTTCATAGCCTCCAAAGCACCTTCATAATCTGTTCCAAGTCCATTTACTGTACTAACCATATTTTCTGCATAACTATAAATATAAACACCATATGGAATATTTAATCTATTTAACTCAGAAATATTTCTTTTAACTTTTTTATCTTCAACTGCAGAACCCGCCGCAACTCTTAAAATAACACCATCTACATCACCATATTTCTTAACAGTATCCCAATCAATATCACCTTGATAAGAAGAAACATCAATTACCTTCTTGACATTCATACCAATCATTACACCAAGTGAATTAAAGAAATATTTTGTTCCATTTATAGTTATCCAATCTTTTGCTTCATTACCATTTTTATCTTTATAATGAGTATTTCCATCAGAATCTAAATAAAATCCTGTTTCTATATAATGACTAGATGTGCCAAGTTTTCCTTGTTCAGAATCAATTTTTAAATACAATCTTATTTGAATTGCCTGTATATCATAACATGTAGCTCCAGCCTGTTCATCATTTTTTGCCCATCCAAGCCATCCATATTTTTCAGAATGAACTCTATAATATACATCATATTTTTTTGAAACATCACCAGTTAATTTAATTTTAATTAATTGAATAGCACGTGATTCACCAACACTTCCACTTTGAACACCAGAAGTTTTATATTCACTTTCCCATCCTTTTCCTTCAATATATGTTTTATACAAAATATCTCCAGATAAAGAAGAATCAAGATTAATAGTTAAGGCTTCCATTCTCTTATATTGTCCAACTGTACCAGAAGTTTCCCCTTCTAAAACACTTGCTTGATTACCAATAGATTGAACATGAGAAAAATAATTAACTTTAGCATCCTTATCCATATAACTATTTCCAGTTTGACTTCCAGTGCCCTTATTAACTAACTTAATTTGTACAGCTTCAATCCTAAAGCCTAAATTTATATTACCAGCAATCTCACCATTTTTCGCCCAATCAAGCCATCCTACAGATCTAATATGAACTCTATAATATATATCATATACATCCATCAACTGATCTGTTAATTCTATCTTTATAGCTTCCAACTGTTGTGAAATACCAGTAGTTCCAGATAATTCACCATTATATTTCCAAGCTTGCCACCCATCATTAAGATTATAACTTTGATATCTTACACCACCAGAATATTTTGAATTAATAATACGTATTTTAATAGCTTCTATTCTTTTAGACTGACCAGTCAAACCAGAAATTTCATTTTCTCCAACACAATCTTGCCAACCAATAGATTGAACATATGATTGATAAAAAAAAGTATCTCCACCTGATTTATAACTATTTCCAGTTGCCTCTCCAGTATTTTTAGGTACAACTTTAATTTCTATAGCCTCAAGTCTTTTAGACATACCTACAGTTCCAGCAGTCTCACCATTTTTTGCCCATCCAAGCCATCCATAGCTTTGACAATGAACTCTATAATAAACATCATATACATTCGCAAGTTCACCAGTAAATCTAATTTTTATAGCTTCTAATCTTTTACTTTCACCAGTTGTTCCAGAAATTATATTATTTGACTTCCATGTTGACTCCCATCCATATGACTGAACATGTGATAAATACTCAATATTTCCAGAAATATCACTATCTACTGATATTTTTATTGCTTCCATCCTTTTTGACTCTCCAGTTGTTCCAGAAACTCCAGTTGTAACACTATCTAACCAACCATATGATTGAACATGTGTAGAATAAGAAATAGTTGTATCTTTTGCAAAAACATCCATAGAAAAAAAGAAAATAAAAACAACAATTATAAAAAATAACAATTTTTTTTCTTTCAAATATCATCACTCCAAACAAATCTATATACAACTTTAAACTAATCTTCAATCTATAAATAATTATAACATTACACACTTAAAAAAAAAAGAAAAAATTATGTTCAACAAAAAAAGCATAATAATTTATGCTTCATAAAATTTATTAACAGTACTACCTGGAGCAGATCCACCTTTTTTAACCAAAACAATCTGAATTGCTTCAAGTCTATATGCATAACCAGCAGTACCAGATTTTTCTCCATTTTTTGCCCATCCAAGCCATCCAAAATGCTGAGCATGAACTCTATAATATACATCATAATTATTACTCATATCTCCAGTTAATCTAATTTGAATAGCTTCTAATCTTTTTGCTTCCCCAGACGTACCAGAAATTTCATTATTTTTCTTCCAGGAAGATTCCCAACCATATGATTGTATATGAGTTCTATATTCAATATTTCCACTATATTCTTGATTATCTAAAATTATCTGAATACCTTCCAACCTTTTAGCCTCACCTGTTGTCCCAGAAACATCACCATCAGCAAAATACCCTTGCCAACCATATGTTTGTACATGAGTGTTATATAATACATGTTTTTGATAATAACAATTATCTGTATTTCCCGGCGCATTGCCATCTTTTTCAACTAAAACAATTTGAATTGCTTCAAGTCTATATGCATATCCTGCAGTACCTGCCTTTTCTCCATTTTTTGCCCAATCAAGCCAACCAAAATGTTGAGCATGAACCCTATAATATACATCATACGAATTAGATATATCACCATCAAGTTTTATTCGAATTGCTTCAAGTCTTTTTGCCTCGCCCATTGTTCCAGATAATGAACCATCTCTCTTCCATTCAGATTCCCAACCATACGATTGTATATGAGTTTTATATAATATACTTCCAGAATAATCTCCTGATAAATTTATTTTAATACCTTCTAATCTCTTAGCTTCACCTGTTGTTCCAGACTGAACACCATCTTTTTTCCAACTTGCCTCCCAACCATACGATTGTACATGAGTTTTATAATTTATTGATGGCTTATTAACAATCTTACCACTAGTAAAAGCTTTTATACATGCATTAGAATCAGCAAGTTTCTTTTTAACAGTAGAAGAATATCTATATTCATAATTAACTAAATCAATCCACGTACTACCATCACCTGAGTAAAAACTCTCACCCGCATTAGATGAAGCAGTAGAAGTTATATCAGGAACTGAAGATATACCGCTAGCATACAAATCACTCTCTAAAGGAATAGTTACTCTACTATCATCACTATACTTTACAGAAACAACATATTTACTACTACCTTTAGGTAAAATAATATTATAATCAGATAAATCAATAACATGATACCCAGAAGTAATACTACTTATTGTAGTAACCTCCTCTAAATTAGACAAATCATCACTAGTTTTATTAACATATATAGTAATTGGATTATTATCAGCAACAAACACACCAACTTGATTTAATTTTTCATCTACACTACTACATTTTCTAGTAAATACATTTGCCATATATGCTTCTTTTAAATAACTCGTATTAGAAGAATTACTAGGATATAAATAAGTTGTTAATCCTAAATTATCATACTCGTATATATTATCATATTCCTCATTATTTATTTTTTCAACATTAGTAAATCCAACTAAAACTTTTTCAATATTAACATCATCATAAGAAATATAATAAAAACCATCATCACCAAACCTATTACCCCAAGAATTTTGGACAATATAAGCACCATTATTTAAAGGACGATGTAATGAATTAAAATTAGATTTATTATAATTATCATCCCATCCAACAATAGTTATTTGATGATTAGATCCCATATTTCCATCATAGAAATAAGAATTTGTATCACTATTATAATATTCACTAACCATATCACCAGATGAAGATAAATATGCATCATCTGGCAAATAAGTTGAAGAAATAACTGCACCATTACTTTTAATTACTTGTTTAACTTGATTTCTAATATCATTAACATTATTTACAGTTATCGTATCATAGCCATCACTATAAGTAATAGTTCCACCTGAAATAGTTTTATAGATACTAGAAAAACTTCTAGAGTCAAGCAACCTTGCTTGTTGGGGAACATCTAAATCAACACTATTTACACTTTTCAAAGTAGAAGTACTATCATCATATACAGAACTCATCCTAAAATCACTTTCTAAAACAGGTCCATAATTAGAAGCAAGATATGCAACAGCAATATTAGTATTACCACCACTACCAACTTCAAGATTAAAAATTGTAGAACTTCTATAATCAATATGCATAGGAGAATACTCAAAAGAATTATTATATCTACTATATATCGATGCCTCTAATGCACTAGATGCACTAAATGCCCAACAAGAACTAGTTCCCTTCTGATTTTTAATTATTTTAACACTCTTATTAGGATAATAACTAGATTCTAAAGAATCACCTAAAATATTACTTCTACTCTTACTCCTAACAGTATAATAAGAGACATCAAAAGCAGATGGTTCGATAGTATTATTTTTCTGATCATCTGACAATTGCTCCCACTGTTTAAATGATTCAGATTTAATAATATTAGGCAACAAATCTTCAGCATTTACATCAGTAAATAAAAACAAAAATATAAAAACAGTTAAGATTTTTAAATTAAACAATTTAATTTTACTTTTCATAACAAAACCTACCTTTATGTACATTATATTATATTTTTATTTTTTTTCATACTTTTTTTTATTGCAAAATTAATAATATAATTTAAATAATTAAAAAAAGAATATATACATACAACATTATTTTTTACATCATTAGATAAAATAAATACTTTTTAAAAAGAAAAATATATTAAAAAAGTTAAGAAAACTTCTTAACTTTTAAAAAAACGTAAACACAAATGTAAACAAAAAGTAAATTTTACAAAAACTATAATATCTTAACATTATCTTTATACAAATCTCTATCAAGCAAATTCATTATATCCTTATTAATTTCTTCAATAGTTCTAATTTTATTATTATTTACACATTCTATAATATCCCAATTATATAATCCTGCAAGTTCCATATAAGCAAGTTCAGAATTTTTTAAATATTCAATAGATTTTTCATGCTCATCCAAAGACGTTCTATTTTTTCTAAGTTCTACAGAATACTCTGTTGGCATATGTAAAAAAATAGTTTTATCTGGTTGAGGTAACTTTAAAAGCCAATATTCTAACTTATCAATCCATTGATACATATTAAATCTTTCATCTTTATCTTTAATTTTACTACCTTGATGAGCAAGATTAGATGTAACATACCTGTCAAGAATAACATAATAATCCTTATCCAAATACTCTTGAATTTTCTCCATATTATATTTTCTATCTGCAGCATAATATAAAATTGCAACATAAGGATTTACATTTACAGCTCCTTCTTTAAAAAAACTCTTTGAAACTTCTTCTTTTCCCAAATATGGTCCTGCAATTATTTTACCTGTCGGTGTATCATACATTGGAAACTCAAACCTCTTAACTTTTATTCCTTTTTCCAGTAATTTTTTTTCTAAAAGTTTAGATTGTGTCTCTTTACCAGAACAATCAGTACCTTCTATAACCAATATCTTTCCCATTACAACCACCAAACATATTTTATCATATATATAAATAAAAAACTAGAGTTATATTACTCTAGTTAATTGGTGTATTATGATTTGAAATTAAATAATAATATTTATTATTATTCTTTTTTAGACTTTTTATTCTTTTCTTCATTTGATTGTACATCTTGATCAATATCATTTCTAGGTTTAGATGCTAAAAAAGATATTTTTTCAGCAATAACTTCAACTTTGTTTGTTTTTTTACCATCTTCCGATTCAATAATAGTAGTTTGAAGTCTGCCTTTTATACCAATAGTATCGCCTTTTTGGCAATATTCTTGAGTATTAGCCGCAATAGACTCAAAAGCAGTACAATCAACAAAATCAGTTTCATAAGTTCCTTCAATATTTTTAAAGCTTCTAGTAACCGCAATAGGAATAGTCGCAACTTTAACACCATTTTCAGATTTATGAACTTCTATATTTCTTATGAGTCTACCTACCAAAAACACTTGATTCATATTATAAAACCTCCTTTCAAGCCATATAATATCATCTATTATTTGTGACAATCAAATCACAAATTTTTAAAATTTGAGGCCTGTTTTTCCACAAGAATTGTGGAAAATTATTCGAATTTATTAATTTTAAAAATTTTATCTTATAAATTTAACAATTTCATTTTTTTACATCCTGAATTTAACAAATTCAAATTGATCAACTTTTTTTAATTTATACATAAAATTTACAAATAACATGTGATATAATTATTAAAAGAGGAGAATAAAATGAAAAAAATAGAACTACACTGTCATCTAGATGGATCATTAAATATAGAATATGCAAATAAATTAATAGGGTATGATGTAAAAGATAAATTAGTAAGTACAAAAGATAAAAATTTAACAGAATATTTAAAAAGATTTGATTTACCAATAGATTTATTACAAACAAAAGACAATATAGAAGAATTTTCATATTTATTATCAAAAGATTTAGAAAAAGACGAAGTAATATATGCAGAAGTAAGATTTTGCCCACTACTTCATACAAAAAAAGGATTAAGCATCGATGAAGTAATAAATTCAGTAATAGATGGTTTCTATAGAAACTTTTCTGTAAAAGTAAATTTAATATTATGTATGATGAGAAACTTAACATTTGATGAAAATAAAACAATAATAGATTACGCAATAAAATATAAAGATGATGGAGTTGTAGGCATTGATCTTGCAGGAGACGAAATAAAATATAAAACAAAAGATTTTGAAAAACTATTTGATATAGCAAAAGAGAACAATATTCCATTTACAATACATGCAGGAGAAGCAGATGGACATGAAAGCATAGACGCTGCAATAAAGTTTGGAGCAAAAAGAATAGGACATGGCATAAAAGCAATAGAAAACAAAAACACAATAAAAAAAATATTACAAAATGATATACTACTAGAAATATGCCCATCATCAAACGATGATACAGGAATATATAGTATAACAAAAAATCCATTTAAAGAGTTATATGACATGGGTGCAAAAATATGTATAAATACAGATAACAGAACAGTATCAAATACAAACTTAAAAGAAGAATACGAACAAATAAGTGAAATATTTGGATTTACAAACCAGGAATTAATAAACTTTAATTTAAATGCAATAGATAAAGCATTTTGTTCAGACTTCGAAAAATATAAATTAAGAAAAGAAATATTAAATGAAAAATAAAATATTAGAATCATGCAATTTATGTCCATTCAACTGTCATATAAATAGATATAAACTAAAAGGAAGATGTAATTCAACTGATAAAATAAAAGTTGCATATTATCACTTACATCTATTTGAAGAACCTATAATTTCAGGAAAAAATGGAAGTGGAACAATATTTTTTTCAAATTGTAATTTAAAATGTATTTTCTGTCAAAATAAAAAAATATCACAAGAAGGATATGGAAAAGAAATAACAATAGATCGACTAAGACAAATATACATCGAATTAAAAGAAAAAAATGCAACAAATATTAATCTAGTAACACCAACAATGTATGTTCCACAAATAATTGAATCTTTAGATATAAAAGACAAATTAAACATACCAATAGTATACAATACATCAAGTTATGAAAATACAAAAACAATAAAACAACTAGAAAATTATATAGATATTTATTTAGCAGACTTTAAATACTATGACGATGGTCTAGCTGAAAAATATTCAAAAGTAAAAAATTACAGGGAAGTTGCAGCAAAAGCAATAGAAGAAATGTATAATCAAACAGGTAAATACAATATAAAAAACAACATAATGCAATCAGGAGTAATAGTAAGAATACTAGTATTACCAGGACATATAGAAGATTCAAAAAAAATATTAGACTATTTATATAATAAATATAAAGATAATATAATTATATCGATAATGAATCAATATACTCCTCCAAAAAACAAATTAGAATATAAAAATTTAAATAGAAAACTAATAGATAAAGAATATAATAAAGTAATAGAATATGCACTAAATCTAGGAATTAAAAACGCATATATACAAGATGGAAATACACAAAATGAATCATATATTCCAAATTTTAATAAAAAAATTGTATAATTTATTTAACATTTTTTTAATTTATGGTATGATTATAACTGGAGGTAGATATGAAAGGATTAATTAAAATTTTAGTAGTTATATTGATATTATTAATAATGCCATTTAGCGTACTTGCTGAAGAAGAAGAAACTACTAATGAAAATGAAAATACGGAAACAACAGAAAAAACTGAAGATGACAAAAGAGTTCGCATCTATTTCTTCAGAGGAGAAGGTTGCCCACACTGTGAAGAAGCAGAAGAATGGTTCAAAAGCATCGAAGATGAATATGGAGAAAAATTCGTTATAGTAGACTATGAAGTATGGTATGATGAAGATAATGCATCATTAATGAGTAAAGTTGCAGAAACAAGAGGAGAAGAAGTTGGAGGAGTTCCATACATAATAATTGGAGATCAAACATTCAACGGATTTGATTCATCATACGAAGATTCAATAAAATCAAAAATAGACGAAATGTATAATAAAGAAGTAGAAGATAGATATGATATCATGAAACTATTAGGTGAAGACGTAAAAGTAGATCCAGCCAAGAAAACAGGCAAAAAATCAGATTCACATACATCAGACATTATTGCAATAATAGTAATACTATTAGTAGTAATTGCGGGAGTATTTGGTATCATTTACGCAAGAAAAAATACAAATTAACAATTGTAAAAGACTAAACTATATAGTCTTTTTTATTGTCTTTTTTTAATATATTTGTTATACTTTTTTTATAAAAAGGTGATTAATATGAAAATAGTTACTTTAACAGAACAACAATTTCAAGAATATAGTACAAAACATAAATATAGAAGTTATTTTCAAAGTATTGCATATGGAAAAGCAATGACACAATTAGGTTATGATGCACAATTACTAGGGTTTGTTTCAAATAATAACAACCTAGTAGGTGCATCATTGATTATATATAAAAAAGTATTTATGAACAACAAGATTGCATATGCACCACGTGGCATATTATATGATTACGATAATTTAGAAAATGTAAAAGAACTAGCAACTGCATTAAAAAAACATTTATCAAAACAAGGCTTTATGCTTTTAAAAATGGATCCATATATTCCACTTACAATAAGAAATAGAGAAGCAGATATAATAAATTTTAATAATAAAGGTAATACAATAATTGACAATTTAGAAAAAGTTGGATTTACTTATAAAGGAAAAAATCTGTTTTTTGAAAATGAACATTCAAGATTTGAAGGAATTATAATGCTAGATAAAAATATAACAGATATATTTAACAATTTTGATAAAAAAACAAGAAACAAAATAAGAAAAAGCATAAATTCAGGAATCACAGTATATAAAGACGAAACAAAAAAAATAGGAAGACTATATGAAATGGCAACAAAAAAAAATAATATGCCAGCAAACTACTTTAATCAACTAAAATTAAACTTTAAAGACGATTTAGAAATATACTATGCTAAAATAGATACATCAACATTTATAATTAACTCAAGAAGAAAATACGAAAGAGAACAAGCAATAAACTCAGAACTTGCATATGAACTTCAAGATACAAATAAAAATATTAAACAAAAAGAATCATTATTAAATAAAAAAATGCAATCAGATAAATTAATAAATACATATAAAAACACACTGATAAAAGCAACAGATATGCTTAAAAAATATCCAAAAGGAATAATTATAGCAGGAGCAATGGTAATAAAATATGACAATGCTGCATATATCATAGAAGATACAATAGACGAAGATTATTCACAACTAGATGGAGGATATCTATTAAAATGGAGAATGATTGAAGATTATAAAAAAGAAAATCTAAAATACATAAACATAAATGCAGTTGTAGGAGAACTAGAAAGAAAAAACAAATATAGTGGATTAAATGAATACAAATTATCATTTAATTCCATTATTACAGAATATATTGGAGAATTTGAAATTGTACTAAATAATTTTGCATATAAAATGTATCAAAATTTTGGAAAATAAAATACCTATTATATCAATAGGTATTATAAATATTAAAAATCCACATTAAGTGGATTTTTATTTATAAATTATTCAACAATTTCAGTTACGTTTCCAGCTCCTACAGTATGTCCACCTTCACGAATTGAGAATTTAGTTCCTTGTTCTAATGCGATTGAATGAATTAATTCAACTTCAATATTAACATTATCACCAGGCATAACTGTCTCAACACCATCAGGTAAAGTAATAACACCAGTTACATCTGTAGTTCTAAAATAAAATTGAGGTCTATAATTTGTAAAGAATGGAGTATGTCTTCCACCTTCTTCTTTACTTAAGACATAAATAGCAGCTTTAAATTTATGATGTGGAGTAACAGATCCTGGTTTTGCAAGAACTTGTCCTCTTTGAACTTGTTCACGTGAAATACCACGTAATAAAATACCAGCATTATCTCCAGCTTGTGCTTCATCTAATTGTTTTCTAAACATTTCAATACCAGTAACTACTGATTTTTGAGTATCTTTAATACCAACAATTTCAACTTCTTCATTAAGTTTTAAAGTTCCACGTTCAACACGTCCTGTTACAACAGTACCACGTCCAGTAATAGTCATAACATCTTCAATACTCATTAAGAAAGGTTTATCAGTATCTCTTTCTGGAGTTGGAATCCAACTATCAACAGCATCCATTAATTCATCAATACTCTTACCCCATTTTTCATCGCCTTCTAATGCTTTAAGTGCAGAACCACGAATAATAGGAGTATTAGCACCATCGAATCCATATTCATTTAATAAATCTCTAACTTCTTCCTCAACTAAATCTATTAACTCTTCTTCTTCAACCATATCGCACTTATTTAAGAACACAACCATTTTTGGTACTCCAACTTGACGAGCAAGTAAGATATGTTCACGAGTTTGTGCCATAGGTCCATCTGTAGCAGCTATAACTAATATAGCACCATCCATTTGAGCAGCACCAGTAATCATGTTTTTAACATAATCAGCATGTCCTGGACAATCTACATGAGCATAATGTCTTTTCTCAGTAGAATACTCAATATGAGCAGTATTAATAGTAATACCTCTTTCTCTTTCTTCAGGTGCTTTATCAATATCTGCAAATTCAACTTCCTTATTTCCATATTTTCCTGCTAAATGTTTAGAAATAGCAGCAGTTAATGTAGTTTTACCATGATCAACATGTCCTATTGTACCAATATTAACATGTGGTTTTGAACGATCAAATTTTTCTTTTGCCATAATTTATTCCTCCTTTTTAATTACAAAACTATTTTATATGATTATTCAACTTTTTTCAATATATTTTTTTAATTACCACTTTTTTTAATAATCTCTTCTGAAATACTCTTAGGAACTTCTTCATAATGATCAAAGAACATTACAAATGTGGCACGACCTTGAGTATTTGATCTTAATGTTGTAGCATAACCAAACATTTCAGCAAGTGGAACCATAGCAGCAAGTTTTATAGCATTACCTTGAGCTTCCTGTCCTAATGGTTTACCACGACGAGAAGTTAAATCTCCCATTACATTACCAAAATATTCTTCTGGTGTAGTAACATCGACTTTCATAATTGGTTCAAGTAATATAGGATTACATTTATTCTTTGCTTCTTTTAATGCTAGGGATGCAGCAACTTTAAATGACATTTCATTTGAGTCAACATCGTGATATGAACCATCATGTAATACAGCTCTAATATCTATCATCGGATATCCAGCAAGAATACCAGTTTGCATTGCTTCTTGAAGTCCTTTATCAACAACAGGAATATATTCTCTAGGAACAACTCCTCCAACAACCTCATCAACAAATTCATATCCTTTACCTTCATTAGGTTCAAATCTAACCCAAACATGTCCATATTGTCCACGTCCACCAGATTGTTTAATATATTTACCTTCACAATCTCCAGCTTGTTTAATTGTTTCTCTATATGCAACTTGTGGAGCTCCAACATTAGCTTCAACACCAAATTCTCTCCTCATACGATCAACAAGAACATCTAAATGTAATTCACCCATTCCAGCAATAACTGTCTGTCCAGTTTCATGATCTGTATGAACTTTAAATGTAGGATCCTCTTCAGCTAATTTTTGAAGTGCTATAGCCATTTTATCCTGATCAGCTTTTGATTTTGGTTCAACAGCTAATTGAATAACTGGTTCAGGTACTTTCAAACTTTCTAAAATAATTGGTTTCTTTTCATCACATAAAGTATCACCAGTAGTAGTATTCTTTAATCCTACAGCAGCAGCAATATCACCAGTATAAACATCAGATATTTCTTTTCTAGTATTTGCATGCATTTGCAAAATTCTACCTATTCTCTCTTTAGAGTCTTTAGTTGAATTTAAAACATAACTACCACTTTGTAAATGACCAGAATAAACTCTAAAAAAAGTTAATTTACCAACAAATGGATCTGTCATTACTTTAAATGCTAAAGCACTAAATGGTTCATTATCTTTAGCATGTCTTTCATCTTCACTTCCATCAAGTTTAGTTCCCTTAACAGATTCAATATCTGAAGGTGCAGGTAAAAAGTCAATAACTGCATCAAGTAAAGGTTTAATTGCCTTATTTCCTAAAGCAGTTCCACACATTACAGGGAAAAATTCAGCAGCTAAAGTACCTTTTCTAATTGCTCTTTTAATTTCTTCTTCTGTTAACTCTTCTCCTTCAAGATATTTTTCCATTGCCTCATCATCATATTCAGCAACAGCATCTATTAATTCAGCTCTTTTTTCTTCAACAATATCTTTCAAATCAGAAGGTATTTCAATTTCTTCTTCTTTTTCTTGATCTGAACCATCATAAACATATGCTTTTTTTGTAATCAAATCAACAATACCTTTAAATTCACTCTCTGCACCAATTGGCCATTCGATAGGCTTAGCATTAACACCCAATCTATCCTTGATTGTTTTTAAACTATATTCAAAACTTGCTCCCATTTTATCCATTTTATTTGCAAAAATAATTCTTGGTACCTTAAATTCACTTGCTTGTCTCCATACAGTTTCAGTTTGAGGTTCAACTCCAGCTTGTGCATCTAAAAGTGCAATAGCACCATCAAGCACACGAAGAGAACGAGAAACCTCAATTGTAAAATCTACATGTCCAGGAGTATCTATAATATTAAATCTATAATTTTTCCAATGACAAGTAGTTGCTGCAGATGTAATAGTAATACCACGTTCTTTTTCTTGTTCCATCCAATCCATTTGAGATTCTCCATCATGAGTCTCTCCTATTTTATGTGTTACATTTGTAAGAAAAAGTATTCTCTCAGTACAAGTTGTTTTTCCAGCATCTATATGAGCCATTATACCAATATTACGAGTTTTTTCTATTGATGTATCTCTTTCCATATTAATTCCCTTTCCTACCATCTATAATGAGCATAAGCCTTATTAGCCTCAGCCATTCTATGTGTATCTTCTTTTTTCTTAACCGCACCACCGATGCCATTAGAAGCATCAATTATTTCTTGTGCCAAATTATTGGACATACCACGTCCTGATCTTTCATTTGAATATTTAACCAACCAACGTAAAGCTAATGCTTGAGATCTAGCAGGTGAAACTTCAATTGGAACTTGATAATTTGAACCTCCAACACGTCTAGATTTAACTTCAACTTCAGGTTTAATATTATTCATAGCTTGTTCAAATACTTCTAATGCTTCTTTCTTAGTCTTTTCAGAAACACTTTCAAAAGCATCATAAACTATTGTTTGAGCAATTCCTTTTTTACCATCTTTCATAACTGTATTAATTAATTTAGTTACAGTTTTTGATTTATATATAGGATCTGGTAAAACATCTCTTAATGTTGCACGACGTTTACGCATGTTAATCCTCCTTTCTGTTCTATATTATTTTTTTGATTACTTCTTAGTTGCTTTTTCTTTTTTAGTACCATATTTACTACGTGCTTTTTTACGATCTTTAACTCCAGCTGTATCTAAAGTTCCACGAACAATATGATAACGTACACCGATCAAATCCTTTACACGTCCTCCACGAATTAATACAACTGAGTGTTCTTGAAGGTTGTGTCCAATTCCTGGTATATAAGTATCAACTTCTCTACCATTTGATAAACGTACACGAGCATACTTACGCATAGCTGAGTTAGGTTTCTTTGGAGTCTTAGTACCAACACGAGTACAAACTCCACGTTTTTGTGGTGAAGGATTATTAGTTGCTTTATTAGCAATCGTATTAAATCCAACTCCTAAAACTGGCGATTTACTCTTTCTAACCTTATTCTTACGTTTATTATGAATCAATTGGTTTATAGTAGGCATTTAATATACCTCCTTTCATTCACATATCCGGGTGTGTCAACATACCCTTTTTAAAAACTTCGCCCTTATATAGCAAAGTTTCCTTCAAATGCAATAATACTTTATCATAATGTAATAATAAAGTCAAACATTTTAATAAACTTTATCAAAAATATTACAAAAAAATAACAAACAAAATACACATAAATAACTTTTATTTATAATATCTTATCTTCAAAGAAATAACATTTTACAAATAAGTCTAACAAAAATAATAAATATTATAGATATATTATATTAGTTTCCTCATAAAATTTTAATTAAGAGCAATTTTTAAAACTCTAACATTATCTTCCATAATATCAAGATAAGTCTTACCATCATCAAAATCTTCTTGAGAAATATTATGAGCACTATTAAATTCTAACACTTTAGCACCTGTTTCATTTGCTATAGTTTTTGCTATTTTACTACTAGATAATTCTATATGAAACACAACAGGTATTTTATCATCTTTAACTTTATCTATTAAAAAACTAATTGTTTTTGCACTCGCTTCTGTTTCACTAGAACAACCAGGAAAAGCAGCATAATAAGTTAAACCATATTCTTTTACAAAATATAATAAAGGAAATCTATCACCAAATATTATCTCTTTTCTTTTACTTTTATCAATAATATCTCTAATCTCCGCATCTATTTTATATAACCTATCAATATATTCAGATGCTCTTTTTTCATACTCAATCTTATTTGATGAATCAATTTTAATAATTTCATCTTTTAATTTATCAATTATTTTTATCGTATTAATAAGACTAGTCCAAACATGTTCATCATACTCTTTTTCATCATCATACTCTTCTTCCATTCCTTCAACATATTCTTCAAAAGAAACATCAACTAAATCTAATAATTTAATTACTTTAGTCTTTTTCTTATCAACATCATCTAATATATCCTCAAGCCACTCATCAGACTCTCCACCAACATAAATAAAAATATCACTATTTTTTATATCTATTATATCTTGAGGAGTAGGTTCAAAATCATGTGATTCAACCCCAGGCTTAAGTAACATTTTTAAATTCACACTCTTACTATCTTTAATAATAGATCTTGCAAAATCATAACATGGAAAATTAGTAGCAACAATACTAAGCTTTTCACTACTTTTTTTATAAATACATCCAGTTAAGCTAAACAAACAACAAAACAAAATAATAACAAAAATCATTTTAAATATATTTTTCATACTTACCACCTACCAATTAATTTAGAATTTAAAATCAAACTTTTAAATAATCTGTTTAAATTATTTTACACTTAATTAATCAAACTAAATAAAAGACAAAAATCCCATTAATAAAATGAAAATGATTTTCAAATTCTATTATATCACAACTTAACAAAAAGAAAAAAATAAAGATAAAATCATTTATTTTATTAATTAAAAAAACTTTCAAAAGAAAGTTAAATAAGTTATTTTAAATAATAATTAAAAATAAATTATACAATTTTTCATTATTTAATCAGAAATATCTATATCTAAATTAATACTAATTTTATAATCATTATACTTTTCACTAACTTCATCATATATTTTTTTATATACTTCTTCCCTATTATCAATCTTAAAATCAATAATTATATCAAAACTTATATACTTATCAACAAAATCTATATAAAACCCATGCATCTGCAATATTCCATTATAACCAAATACTATCTTACTTATATCTTTCTGAATAGAACTAATCTCTTTATCTTTAGTATTAACAGAATAAACACCAATTGTATGAAGCAATACTCCATACTTTTCTAAAATATTCCTGCTTATCCTTCTCGATATTTTATCAACATCTGATACAGATAAACTATCACTAACCTCAATATGAACAGATCCTGAATATCTATCTGGACCATAATCATTTAATATTAAATCAAAAGCCCCTTGTACATCTTTTTCTTTATTAATTTCCTTCTTTATTTTTTTAGCAAGATCACTTTCAATTCTAACACCTAATATATTATCAACAGACTCTTTAATTAGTTCAACACCAGACTTTATAATAAAAATAGATAACATTACACCAACATAGGCTTCTAAACTAATATGAAAAAACATATATATAACAGCAGAAACAAAAACAGATATAGATAATAAAGCATCATTAAAAGCATCAGACCCACTTGCAATCAATGAATCTGAATTAACATCATTACCTTTTTTCTTAACATATATTCCTAAAAGAAATTTTACTAAAATACCAGCAATCAAAATAATTAAAGTAATAATACTATAATCTACTTTTTCAGGATTAACAATCTTTTTAAAAGACTCAATAAATGCAGTAATACCTGCATATAAGACAATAGCAGATACAATAAATGAAGTCATATATTCTATTCTACCATATCCATAAGGATGCTCTTTATCAGGAAGTTTGCTTGCGAGTTTAACACCAACAATAGTAATAATACTAGATAAAGCATCACTTAAATTATTAACAGCATCAGACACTATAGCAATCGAATTAGAAACAATTCCAATAAATGCCTTAAAACAAGCAAGAACAATATTTGAAACAATACTAATAATACTTGTCCTAATAATAATTCTCTCTCTATCATTTTTCATATTATCAACTCCTCACCAACTTTTACAATAAAATAGTAAAAAAATATTTTATTTATTAGATATTAACATAAGAACTTAACCATTTCTTAAATTTATCTTCATTCTGATATAAATCGATATCCTCATCCGCATTAGCATCCAAATAATCAATAATTCTACCTTTATTAACAATAATTACAGTTGGAGCATATTTAACATTTTCATATAACAAAGTATTTTTAAAATCCATAAAATTAATTTTTAATATCTCAACATTACTACTTTTAGAAACACTTTCAAATACTTCATCACATGGAATAGAAAAGTTACAATAATTATTATAAGTAAATAATATAAATGACTTTTTACTATTAACAAGTTCATCTACATTATCACCACTTACAGAAACCAAGCCTTTATTATTATAATATTTATTTTCTAAAGAAAATTTTTTATCAATAGAAAACCAATATATAAAACCACAAATAACAAAAAGAACTAAAAAAATTAATATATATTTTATATTATTATTATTCATTATTTACCTCAGTTAAAGAATCAAAATCAATATCATGATAAGTAACTTTCCAAAAGTCATAAACTGTTTTACCATTTCTATTTTGTTTTACTTGAATATTGTTTTTTCCATTATAAAACCAATATCCCCCAGTATTATATATTTTATCTTCATCCCAACCCAGTGAAACTAAAAAGCTTTTAGTCATACCAGCATATCCTCCGCCACCACACATTAAGAAAATATACTTATCTTTAGGAAAATAAAATTTTAAAATATCTAACGATTCTTCATAATTAGGAACATATTTTCCATCTGCATCAATTCTAAATAACGTCTTACCAATATATGTATTACCAACCACCTCTGGTAATCCAGAAACAGGAACAATATAAGGTAATGAAATAACTTCAAATCCTTTTACAAATCCAGATAAGTAAGAATCTCCACCAATTAACTCATAATTGCCTGGATCTTTTAACATTCTCATATCTCTATATACTGAATCATATCTTCCAAGATACTTGTCAATAGTTTCTTCATTAACATTTTTATCAATTCCAAGCTGTCCTCTCTCTCCTCCAGTAATTTCAGGCTTAGGTAATTCAACAATCATATTACTATTTTTATTACTATAAATATTTTTACCAATTAATATTCCACTTAAAAAAATCAATAAAAAACAAAATAAAATTAAACCAATAAACCACATTTTTTTCATAAGTTCAACTCCATCCAAAACAATTATATCATATATTACTTTTTTTCTCTTCTTCCATTTTACTAGTCCATTCAACTATATTTTCATTATAACATATTTTTTTTACTATATAAAAAAGCATTTTATTCAGTGTAGACAGTTTTTTTAGTTAACTCAAATACATTATAAAAGAAGTATTTCTACTTCTAGATTATAGCAATTTAAAACAAAGTAATTTGTTCACTATTATTTATTTCTATTTTATATGCTTTAATAATATCTTTCATATTATAAAGTATTCCATACTTATCACATTCACTAGTAAATACTTTATATAATGATTTATAGTTTGGAACAGCACAATTATATCTTGTTCCATAATATTTGATGTATTTTTCTTTCAATCCTTTAAAATTTTTATCTAACTTATCATAGTAATAATCTCTTTGGTTTTCTCTTAAAGTAATTCCCATATATGTATAAATAAACTTTGCACCACATTCATGAGCATTTTTAATTAGTTTTTTTATATCTTCTTCATTATCTGTTATAAATGGTAAAACAGGAATCATCATTATACCTACAAATATTCCATTATCTGATAATATTTTTATAGCTTCAAATCTTTTAGAAGATATACATACATGTGGTTCAATTATTCTAGATAATTCATCATTAGAAGTTGTTATAGTAAACTTAATTATTACATTATTTTTAGAATTAATTTCTTTAAGTAAATCTAAATCTCTTAATATCAAATCACTTTTTGTATCAATAGAAACTCCAAAATTATATTTAGATAATAGCTTTAATGCTCCTCTTGTTTGTTCATATTGTAACTCATTCGGATTATAAGTATCAGACATTGATCCTATACCTACTACCACTGTTTCACGTTTTTTAGATAATTCTTTTTCAAGTATTATAAGAGCATTTTCTTTTCCTTTGGGAATATCAAATTTATCTATATGATAACAATTACTTCTACTATCACAATATATACATCCATGAGGACATCCTCTATAT
>CADCRC010000086.1 GCA_902803795.1 uncultured Erysipelotrichaceae bacterium
GGATCTCCTACTCCCATTAAGTATCTTACTTTGTCCTCTGGTAAATATTTAACTCCATCTTCTATCATTTTATACATTGTAGGTTTATCTTCTCCGACACTTGTTCCTCCAATAGAATATCCATCAAAATCAAGTTTAACTGTTTCTTTACAAGACCAATAACGTAAATCTTGATATTCACCACCCTGAACAATTCCAAATAATGATTGGTTTGGATTATTAAATACTTCTTTACCTCTTTTTGCCCAACGAAGTGTTCTTTCAACACTTTTTTTCATATATTCATATGTTACAGGATATGGAGGGCATTCATCGAAACTCATTGCGATATCACTATCTAGTTTATTTTGAATTTCAATTGATTTTTCTGGTGTTAAAAACAAATCTGTTCCATCAATGTGGCTTTTGAAATGAACTCCTTCTTCTGTTATATCTTTTTCTTTGTTTTTGACAAGTGAAAAAACCTGAAAGCCTCCACAATCTGTTAGAATAGGTCCATCATAGTTCATAAATTTATGAAGTCCACCATTTAATCTTACAATATCTTCTCCTGGTCTTAACCACAAATGATAAGTGTTAGCTAAAATAATTCCTGAGTTTGCATCTTTTAGCATTTCAGGAGTTACTCCTTTAACTGATGCACGAGTTCCAACTGGCATGAACATTGGTGTGTCATATGTTCCATAATTTGTTTTTAATTTTCCTAATCTTGCATTTTTTTCTTTTTTTGTTAATTTGTACTTTATTTTCATTATTACACCTACTTTATATACATTGCATCACCAAATGAGAAAAATCTATATTTTTCATTAACTGCAGTTTCGTATGCATTTAATATATTTTCTCTTCCAGCTAATGCACTAACAAGCATAATTAAAGTTGATTTGGGAAGATGGAAATTTGTTATTAATGCATCAATTCCTTTAAATTCATATCCTGGATAAATAAATATTTTTGTATTTCCACTGTCTGAATGAAATTCCCCTTTATATTTACTTGCAATGGTTTCTAAAACACGAGTTGATGTTGTACCTACCGCTATAATTTTTCCACCATTTTTTTTTGTCTTATTTAATTTTTTTGCAACTTCTTCACTTAAAATATAATACTCACTATGCATTTCATGATTTTCAATTTTTTCTTCTTGAACAGGTCTAAATGTTCCAAGTCCAACATGCAAAGTTACATAGCATATGTTAATGCCTTTTTCTTCAATTTTTTTAAGTAATTCTTCTGTGAAATGAAGTCCTGCTGTTGGAGCTGCTGCACTTCCTACTTCTTTTGCATATACTGTTTGATACATATCTTGATTTTCTAATTTTTCATGAATGTATGGAGGAAGCGGCATAGTTCCAAGTTCATCTAATATTTCTAAAAAAATACCATTATAAATCATTTCAAAATGTCTTATTCCATCATCTAATACTTTTGTGCATTTTGCTTTTAATTTACCATTGCCAAATGTAATTATAGTTCCAACTTTTACTCTTTTTGCTGGCTTTGTTAAACTCTCCCAAGTATCTTTTTGAATATTTTTTAACAATAATATTTCAATTACTGCACCTGTATCATCTTTTGTTCCAATAAGTCTAGCGGGTAATACTTTTGTATCATTTAATACAAGTGTATCTCCTTTATTTAAATAATCAATAATATCATAAAACTTTTTATGTTTTATTTCTCCACTTTTTTTATCTAATACCATTAATCTTGCTTCATCTCTTTTTTCAAGTGGAGATTGTGCAATTAATTCTTCTGGTAAATAATAATCAAAATCAGATAGTAACATAATACCAACTCCTTAAGTACAACATATTATATCAAATTTAGAAGTAAATGTCTAAAAATACTATCATTAAATTTATTTATCGATTAGATTTTTTGATTAATCTATTTTTTTAAAATATAATTAAAAAAGAATTTTATATTTTTTATAAAATCTTTTATTTGTTATTTTTTATATTATTATATATTTTTTACAATAATTGTATATTTACTATTTCCTATATACTTATTATCTTTTATATCATCTTCTGAATCATAAGTAAATGCTGTTAAGGTAATATCTGATGTTATTTTTTCATATTCTATTCCTGGTGTTAATTTGATTGCTGTATAGAATGTATCTTCTAAATCTTCTTCAACATGTGAATAAAATGAAGAATTTCTATTTGCATAATCATCGTATAGATATGTTTCTAGATATATTCCACTGCCTACTTTAGTATCTTCACTTTTTAATATTATTTGATCTATCAACGTACCTTCTACTTCGTATTGAATACTAAATCCTTGTTTTATATTATGATTTGGATCATTTGTTATCCATAAATCATAAAAATATTGTCCATATTTCTTATCTAATTTAATTGTATTTTCTGTTGAACTTAATATTTGAAATATACCTATATCTGTACCTCTTTGAAATTTTGTAGAATATTCTGTTTGAATAGTTAATGTATCATTTGTATTATTATCATTATATATACCTATTGGCATATTATTTAAATCTACATATGTTATTTTTGAGATTTCTTCATTTATTTTTTCTTTTTGTTTATCTATTTGATTTTTTTCTTCTTTTATATCTTTCTTTTCTTCTTTAGTTGATGTTGTTTTTATATTAATATTACAACCTGATATAGTTAATAATATTATAAATATAATTAGTATTTTTTTCATTTTGTTTGTTCAACTCCTAATACTTCATATGCATATGGTGTGACTACTCTTCCTCTTGATGTTCTTTTTAGTAATCCTTGCTGAAGTAAGAAAGGTTCATAAACATCTTCAATTGTTGTTACTTCTTCACCTATTGATGCACTAAGAGCTTCTATTCCAACAGGACCACCATTAAACTTATTGATAATTGATAGTAATAAATCTCTATCTGTATTATCAAGTCCCATCTTATCAACTTTTAATCTATCTAATGCTTTATTTGTAATATCTAATGTTATTCTTCCATCACTATCTACCTGAGCAAAATCTCTTACTCGTTTAAATAATCTATTTGCAATTCTTGGTGTACCACGGGATCTTTTTGCAAGTTCCATTGCTGCATCATCTTCTATTTCAGTATTTAGCACTCTAGCTGTTCTTTTTACAATTTGAAATAATTCATCTTGTGTATAATATTGAAGTTTTGATAATATACCAAATCTATCACGAAGTGGTGCAGATAAATCTCCTGCTCTAGTTGTGGCACCTACTAAAGTAAATGGTGGTAAATCTATTTTAATATTTCTTGAATTTCCATCATTTCCTATAATTATATCAAGTGAATAGTCTTCCATTGCTGGATATAATATTTCTTCAATATATCTTGGCATTCTATGTATTTCATCAATGAATAATACATCTCCTGGTTCTAAAGAAGAAAGTATCGCGGCTAAATCTCCACTTTTTTCAATAGATGGTCCTGATGCTGTTTTTATTTTTGAGCCTAGTTCGTGAGCAATTATGAAAGCTAGTGTTGTTTTACCAAGTCCTGGTGGACCATATAATAATACATGATCTAATGGTTCATTTCTTTTTTTTGCAGCTTTTACAAATACTCTAATATTTTCTTTAACGTCGTCTTGACCAACATATTCATCTATTGTTTCAGGTCTTATTGTATTATCTAATACTTTATCATCAAATAAATTATAATTTTTAATTATACTTTCATCTTGCATATTTATCCTCCTTAAATTGTCTATATATATATTATACTTCTTTTTGTAGAATTTTTTTAATATTAATTATTTTATTAATTTGTTTTATCCACATATATGTTTATAACTTAATATTAGTAATAAAAAAGTCTTGAATATATTAATTCAAATACTTTATTTATTACATTTTATTTGGAATTTCTATATCTAATATATCTAATAAAAATTTATTTAATTTATATACTAAATTTGTATATATAATAAATGAGTTCCTTTTATTAATATTTGTTTCATTAATTATATTATTTCCTTGATAAAAATTATTATAGATAGAACATATTCTATATATATATTCACATATTTCATTTAATGATTTTTGTTTATATGAATTATTTAATATATTACTTAATTTTAATAATTCTATTATAAATTCTCTTTCTTGTATTGTTGATATTGTTACATATTTATTTGGAAGTTCTTCTACTTTTCCAAGTACAGATTTAGCTCTTATTGTTGTATATAAAACATATGGTGCAGTTTTTCCGTCTAAACTTGTGAATTTTTCTATATCAAATATGTAATCTGTTAATCTATTTGGTAATAAGTCTGAATATTTAATTGTTGCGATTGCGAGTTTAAAAGCTATATCATTTCTTTCTTTTTCATCGACTATATTGCTATTTAATCTATTATATGTTGAATCATATACCAATTTTATTAATTCTTTTAGTGATAATACTCCACCATCTCTTGTTTTAAATGGTTTTCCATCTTTTCCATTCATTGTACCAAAACCTATATGTTCTAATAAAACATTTTCGTCTACTATTCCTATTTTTTTACTGGCTCTAAATATTTGATCAAAGTGAAGTGATTGCCTTTTATCTACTACATACCATATTTCATCTGGGTTAAATTCTTTTTTTCTTTGATATAATGTTAATAAATCTGTTGTTTCATAAGAAATAGAGTCATTGCCTTTAAAATATATTAATGGTGGCATTTCATTTTTATCATCTTTGCTTGATATATCTATTACTTTTGCACCTTGTGAGTCAATTAACATGTTTTTCTTATTAATTATGTTAGTTAATTCATCTAAATATTCTACTGCATCAGATTCACCATAGTATAAATCAAAATCAACATTTATCATGTTATATACTTTTCTAATATCTTTTTTTGATATATCTATTATTCTTCTCCATAATTCATAATATCCTTTTTTATGATGTTGTAGCATTGTTGTAATTTCTCTTGCCTCGTTTAAATATTCTTCATCATCATGTGCTTTTTGTGAGGCTGTAGGATATATTTCTTCTAAATCGGAATTTGTTATTGGCAAATCAATATCATAGAAATTTCCATTGAAATTTTCATTAAAGAATTCTAAATTTGGATATCTTTTTTTTATTTCAAGTATTACAAGTCCAAGTGGTCTTCCAAAATCTCCTAGATGTGCATCAGATATTACTTCTTTTCCAAGTTTTTCCGCAAGATTTTCTAAAGCTCCACCTATGTTTGCACTTCTTAAATGTCCAACATGAAGACTTTTTGCGACGTTTGCGCCACCATAATCTATTATAATTTTTCCATCAGCTAATTTATCAATATTATTAAATAAGTCTATATTCATTAAGTTCATGACTTCAATTAAATATTTATCTGAAAGACTTATGTTAATAAAGCCTGGTTTTACTACATTTACATTAATAAATCTTTCATCTTTATCTAGTTCATCTTTTATATTGTTTGCGATATCTATTGGTGATTTGTGATATGTTTTAGCTAATTTCATCGCATCGTTTAATTGATATTGTCCTAAATCTTTTCTATCTGATTCTTTTAATAATATGTCTTCTTCATCATATCCAGCATTCTTTATTATTTTTTTTATATCATTTTTTAGGTTCTCAAATATACTCATTTTATAACACCAACCTTATATATTACTTTAAAGTCATCTATATAATATGACATATCAATATTTAACTTGTCTATATTATATTCAAAATCATCTAATTTTAAATCAATAACATAATCATTCATTTTAATAATCATTGTTTCACTATTAAAATCTATGATTAAATTATGATCATCATATTCAACAACTAATATTTTTCTTTTATAGTCAAAACTATTATAATTATTTGTTTTATCATAAAAGCTTATACAATCATCATCTATTTTTGCTTCAATAATTTGACTATTTAAGATATCTTTATTTTTAAATTCATATTTTATTTTTATTTTTTTCATACTAATCCCTTTTTTCATATTATACTATAATTATTAATAATTTAATAACTTTTTCTTTTATAGTTTATATATTTTTGATATAATTTAAATAATGGAGATGATGATATGGAGATATTTATTGGTGTTATTATTGGAATAGTTATATTAATAATTATAATAACAATTATAATATATAGAAATAAAATTGGTTTTATACAAGATAAAATTGATGTTTCTCAAGAGTCAATTGATAAGTTAATAGATAAAAAGAGAGAGTTACTTATTTATACGAGTTCTTTAATAAAAAGAGAAATTGATAAAAATGATTTTTTAGATTATATAGATGACATAACAATTAATGAAAAGAATTCTTTTGAATTAAATGATTTGCTAAAAAGAGCATATAATGATTTGTTTTTGGTTATAGAAGAACATGATAAATTAACTAAGAGTGATGAACTTATAAAAACAATTGATGAAATAAATGATGTTCAAGAAGCATTAATTGGATCTATTAAGTATTATAATGATAATGTTGTACAATATAATATGATATTAAAGACATTTCCTAATAATATTATTGCATTTATTTCAAGAAATAAACCTAAAAGATTTTATGAAGATGAGAAAAGAAATATTAAAGATATTATAAGTCAAGATGATTCTATTTATCCTGAGGCATATAGAAATATAAATATTATTAGATCAAGAAATTCAGATGATATTCAATTAGAAGAAAATATAGAAAAAAATGAAGAAGATAAAAATCTTGTTAAAGAGAAAACACCTGAACAGGAAAAGATTGAAAATACAAAGAATATTAAAGTTGAGATAGAAAACTTAAATAATACATCTGAATTTAAAGCAAATTATGAAAGTAAAGTTGATAATGATATTGATTTAGATGATTTATTCAATGAAGTAAAAGATGTTGTTAAAAAGAGTCATGAAGAAAATATAAAAGATGAAGAAAAAGAAATTGATGATAATATACAAAATGATAAAATAAATGATGAAAAAGATATTGAAGAAAATGATATATTAAAAAATGATTCTGATTTAATCAATGATGCGATTGAGAAGGAAACAAATGTTAAAATAAAAAATAAAAAAAAGAAAAGAAAGAAAGAAGATAAAGAAGATGAGTGATTTTGTAGAAAAAATAAAAGAGAGAGCAAAAAAAAATTTAATGACCATTGTTTTACCTGAGACGATGGATAGAAGAGTTTTAGAAGCAGGTATTAATTCAAATAAAAATATAGCTAAAATAATTTTTATAGGTAATAAGGAAAAGGTTATAGATGATAATATTGATTTAAAAGATAAGCTTGAAGAAATTGAATTTATAGATCCTTTGACTTGTGATTTGACTGATAAATTGAAAAATAATTTATATGAGCTTAGAAAAGAAAAAGGTATGACACAGGAAGAAGCATATAGATTATTAACTGAAGATTATATGTATTTTGCATGTATGCTGGTTAAAGAAAAAATGGCAGATGGAATTGTATCAGGTGCATGTCATTCTTCATCAAATACATTAAGACCTGCTCTTCAAATTATTAAGACTGCAAAAGATTCAAAAATTGTTTCAGCATTCTTTTTAATGGTTGTTCCTAATTGTGAATATGGAGATAATGGCGTTTTTGTATTTGCAGATTCTGGTTTAGTTCAAAACCCTACTAGTGAGGAATTATCAGAAATTGCATATTCTTCATCTTGTAGTTTTAAATTGCTTACTGAGAAAGAACCTATTGTTGGAATGTTATCTCATTCTACAAAAGGAAGTGCAAAACATGAACTTGTAGATAAGGTTGTTATGGCAACGAATCTAGCAAAAGAAAAATTTAAAGATTTAAAAATTGATGGTGAATTACAACTAGATGCAGCTATAGTTCCGGAGATTGCGAAGTCAAAAGCTCCTGATTCTGATATAGCAGGAAAATGTAATGTGTTAATATTTCCTAATTTGGATGCTGGAAATATTGGTTATAAACTAGTTCAGAGGCTAGCAAAAGCAGAAAGTTATGGACCTATTACACAAGGCATGAATGGAGCTGTAAATGATTTATCTAGAGGATGTAGTATAGAAGATATAGAAGGTGTTGTTGCGATAACTTCACTTCAAGCACAAAAATTAAAGAACCTAATTTGAAGGTTCTTTTGTTATCCATTATATACTGGATTATTCATTTCTATAAATGTATATTTTCCTACTTGAAATTTTAATTTTTGTTTATCTTTTGGTACTAAGTAACCAATATATCCTTTTATTATAGATCCTGCTCTTAGTGTAGAATTTGATATATCTTCATATACTTCCTTACCTTGTGTTACTGTTGCAAAGGATTCTCCTGGAGCTTTTAGACTTGTTTGAGATACTTCATAATCATCTACTGTTAAATGTATTCCTTCATCAAATGCTTCATTTAAAAATCTGTTACTATTACCTATATTTTCTATTGAAAAATGAAATGCTATTTTTTGATATCCATCAGGAGTGTTGTAATTATCAAAGTGATCTGAATGATATTCGTATAACTCATAGCTATCAATTATTACTCTCATTTCATCATTAATTGCTTCTTCTTGATATCCTACTGTTACTTTTTCATTTTCTTTTTCTTCTTTTTCTATTATTTCTGTCTTTTTGTCACTTAATGAATTATTTCTCATTTTTTTAACAGAGTTGGTATAATTTACATAAATAAATATAGCAAAAGCCACAAAAATTATAGCTGCAATAATTGAAACAATAATTTGACCTCTTGTATAATCTTTTGCAAATTTAGATACTATATTTATTGCTTGTTCTTGCTCTTTTTTTCTTTTTTCTTCTTTTTCTTTTAGATGTTTTTTTATTGCTTTTGAAGTGTTTGCTCCACAATTTGGACATATTGAGTCATCTTCAGTAAATAATGTATGACAATATTCACATTCTATTTCTTTTTTTTTCATTTTTTCTCCTATTTTTTTTCTGGTAGTTTTAATTCTTGGTCCACATTAATCA
>CADCRC010000087.1 GCA_902803795.1 uncultured Erysipelotrichaceae bacterium
CCAATAGATGATTCTCCTATAGAAAGCTGGCATGCTCTTCTAAAAAAAGAAACTTTGTACAACAATAATATTACATCTTTACAAGGATATATTCAACTTGTAGAAAAATGGATATTATTTTATGACACAACTAGATTAAAGTCAAAAAGAACCAGAAAAATAATTTCTGGTTCTTTTTCTGTAGTGTCTCCTAAATAGGGTTCACTTCATGAAGTGAGTTCTGCTCATTAATTAATTGAAAAAACTGTAATTAATTCTTTTTGAATATTATATATATCTTCATAAAGAAAATCTAGCATTTCTGATTCTGTCATATTACTATTACTAACATAATCTTTGACAGATAAAACACTTGGTAATTTAAGAGATTCTTCTTTTAGTTTAATTAATTCAGAAATTATAATTAATTCATTACTTATTTGATTTCTTTTTTCATCTACAGATAAATTGGAAAATGCTTTTTTGAATTCTTCGGTCATTTTTTGTTTATACCTCCAGTTGAATTATATTGGGTTGTTTCGGTAACTATTTGCTGCATTTCTTGAGGATTTAAATCAGTTTTCCCCATATTATTAATCTGTCGCGCTCTTTCTTCCCCGTCTAATTGTCTTTGCCGATCTCTTGCTATTGTAAATACTGTTTTAGGGTCTTTAGTTTGTTGAATTTCTTTTAATATTTGTTCTAACATTTGAAAATGATCAACGCCATATGCGCCTGCTTGTATTAACATATCTTTGTCTTTCAGCAAATCATCTATAACTTTTGGCGCTTGTTCAGTAAATACTGGATGATTGTGCCCGGTTAATTCTTTATATCTAGCGTTTAATTTTGAAGCGGATATTGGATCGTTGAATGGATGGTGTGCAACACCATCAATCAATACCGGTTCCCCGTTGAAATAATTAAGCAGCGAAGAAATGTCTTCTAAACTTGCTTTTTGAGGATTTAATATTATTTCATTAGCTCTGCTTAAAATGTGGTTATGATTTCCAATTTCTATATTGTTACTTTTTAATTGCTCATAAACTGTAGGATGTCCATTAACACTTATTCCTTGGCCATTTTTTATTTGTTCTTCTAAAATTTGTTCTTGTGCTTTTACAAAAGTTGGGTGGTCTTGTCCGGTTAATTCTTTATATCTAGCGTTTAGTGAAGCGCCTTGTAATGCATTAGGTCTAAAGTGATATAGCTTTCCGTCAATTAAAACAGAGTCTTGGTCATAATGATCTAATATATCTTTAATATCAGCTAAACTAGCCTGGGATATATTACGCTTTATTGCATTAAATTTTTCAATATAACTTTCTTTTTTATTTGTAAGAATACTAATGCCTAATCCTTCACCAGTTAAATTATTTCTTAATCTTTGATATACTGTTGGTTTTCCATCAACACTTATTCCTTCGCCGGATTTAATAATTTCATCTAAAACTTTTCCTTGTTCACTTATAAATGTAGGATGGTCTTCTCCTGTAAGGTGTTTATATCTAGCATTTAAACAAGCAGCATCGAGTGGTGTAATATTAAAATGATATTTTATACCATTTACTTCTATTGCTCCTTGATTGTAGTGGTCTAAAATATTTTTAATATCTTCTAGACTAGCCTTAGACATATCATATTTGATTTCTTGAAATTTTTTATAAAAATCTATACTTGGTTCGTTAGTATTATTCATACTTTACCTCCATATATATTATAACATTTTATTAATTAGTTTTATCAATTTTTATGTAAAATTGTTGTTTTTATTGACGTTTTTTATAATTTCATTGTATTCTTTGTAATTATGATTTTATGTTATTTTTTTACGTATTAGTGTTCGAAGTAGACTCTTGTATTGCTATATTTTAATGATGGTTTGGCTTTGTAATAAAAAAGGCGTTTGTTGCTTGTCTTTCCTTATTCTTATAACGAATGTATTTTTGCATTAAGCTTAATGGTTTTATTAGTCTTTCTTTCGTCTAATTGAAATGAATTCTGTCTTTGAAAATTTCATTACTTTCATTTTGATTTTGAATATTTTGGTGATATAAACTATGACTTTTTTTAATGCTTATTTGTCGTTTAGTATTTCTTTTAAAGTGCATAATTGTAATTCTTTACCATTTAGTAGTTGGTCTTTGTCTATCTTTAGAGAGTTGGCTATATCGAATATAAGCCATTCAAAGGTGCACGTGCTATTTCTAAGTATTCTTAAAAATATATTTAGCGCTTCTATTTTTGAACAATTCTTATTTTTTTCTATTGTTTTTATACATCCTCTTATAAATAGGTATGAAGATATATATGATAATCTGAATGAACAAGTTC
>CADCRC010000088.1 GCA_902803795.1 uncultured Erysipelotrichaceae bacterium
CCTCATTTACAAATATTATGGAAATAGAAATAATAAAATAAAAAGATAGTCTAAAAACTATCTTCAAATAACTTATTTAAATTCTCAATTATATTAGAATTATAGTTAGATAAATCATCTAGCTTTTTTTTATGCTTTTTAGCATTCTTTATAGAATTTACAATATTATTGCAGCCTTTAATATTATAACCATTATATTTTTCAATTCTTTTTGGTATAAATATATCAAGACCTAATGAATATGCCTCTAAAATTGCCATGCCTTGTCCCTCATATCTTGATTCTAACACAAAACCATCCATCATCATCTCATACTTAAATGGATTAGAAGTACTACCAAGCATAGTAATAAAATCATCTAATTCATTATATTTAATCTGCTTAATAAGTTTATCTTTATCTTCACCATCACCTAAAATATACAAATGAACATCTTCTCTTTCTTTAATTAATTCATGCATATCTTCAATTAATATATCAAAACCTTTTTGATATATTAACCTACCAACACTAATTAAATTATATTTATTTTTATCTATTTTCAAATCTACTTTCTCTTTAGATTTATCAAATATATCTTTTGTATTAATCAAATTTTGAATACAATAATATTTTTTATTATATAACTTATGCATTTGTTTAAATGACTCTATCGCACCCTCAGAAACACCAACATACTCATCAAAATATTTATATTTAGATAACATAAATCTATGGAGTATATTATATTTCTTATTAGACAAAGCCTCTTCTTTAATATCATTATGAATCCAACTAATATATCTTTTAGCTTTAACAGATAAAGCATAATAAGAACAAGAAAATTGATAAGTATTAAAATCAATAGATATATCATATTCTATATCAGGAATCTTATAATATAAAGATGCTATTCTCTTAGCTAAATCAAAATTAATAAATTTAAAAATATATAGAGTAGGTTTAAGATAACAAATATTAACATTATCATTTAAATCATTATAAAATATATTATTTCTAGTCATATATAAATCTATACTATATTTAGAATAATCTATAACATTTAATATATTAATTAATGATCTTTGTATTCCACCTAAACTTAAATCCTCAACAAATATAGCTATCTTTTTCATGTTCACCTCTTAAATATATCACATATATTATAATATATATATAAAAGATAATAAGTAATTTTACTAGTTAAATTAAGAATAAACAATAAAAATCCATTAGAATTATTATATACCTTCTCATAATAGTATTGAGACTCTTTTAATATCTTATATTTATTTAATCTAGAAACACTCTTATTAATCGATACAGAATGATTATGAATAAATACTATATCATTACATATAACAATATCTAATCCCTCTTTTAATATTTTTTTAGATAATATATTTTCTTCATAATATAAAAATACATTTTCATCTAAAAAACCAATCTTATTAATAGTAGATGCTTTTACAAAAAATATTGAGCCAGCTACAACATCAACCTTATTAATATCTTTATTATAATGACTATCTTTATATAATTTTCTCTTTTTAAAAAATCTATTTAATAAAATAATATTTTCTAAAATATCTTGATAAATAGTAGGTAATTTCCAACCTCTATTTAATTTATTATCTTCTACAGTACTAGGTGCAAGAACTCCTACATTTTTATTATCCAATCTTTCAAATAAAATCTTTAGATCATCTTCACTAGATACAATTATATCAGGATTACTAATTGCTACTTTTGCATCTTTATATTTATCTAAAATATATTTAATACCAAAGTTTATCGCACTACTATAACCATTATTATTATCAGTTTTTAGAATAATAATATTCTTAATTGTATATTTTAAATTCTTTAATTTTTCAAAAGAATTATTTGAAGAACAATTATCTATAACTAATAACTTATCAATACACTTATATTTATGAATGCTATCTACTAATTCCTTTGTTGTATCATAATCATTATAATTTATTATCATATATATATTCATAGAATTCCTCCATATATATAATATCATATTTTTAGAGATATTAATATTTACAATATGTAAACTTTATATAAAATAAATGATATTTTATTATTTTTATTGTATAATTTTAAAAGAAAGAAGTGATTTTGTGATAGAAAGTTCAATTATAGGATTTGTAATAGGGGAACTTTTAAGTATAGAAACATTAGGCAAATCAAGAGAAGAACTACTAAAAAAACCAGTTGTTAATATACAAGGAGATGCTCATATATACAATGAATTACTATTAGAAGAAACTATAAAATCAATTATTGAAAAAAATGATATTGACTTCTATGATATAGCTAACAAATACTATAATATAATAAATAGTGGATTAATAGAAGAAAAATATATAGATGCTTCTACCAAAATAAGTATAAATAACTATAAGAAAGATAATACATTAAGAGGTGTAGATGATAATATAAATAACGCTTTAATTAGAATATTACCTCTTTCTATATATCTTCATTATAATAAAATAAGACAAGAAGAGATAATAAATTATGTAAAAAATATGTCTATGATAACAAATAGTTCTAATAAAAGTTATATTGGATCATATATATTGCTTAATTATTTAATGAACTTATTAAATGGAAAAGACAAATTAGCAAGTCTTTCTATGATAAAATATTTAGATTATTCTATGTTTGATGAAAAAGAACTAAAAAAATTTGATAGAATTTTATCTAATAATATAAACGATTTAACAATAAAAGA
>CADCRC010000089.1 GCA_902803795.1 uncultured Erysipelotrichaceae bacterium
ACATATAACATTTAATATTGTAGTATATGATTCAAATTATGATTGGTTTCAAATGATTGATAGATTAGGCGATGAAGCAGGAGACGATGAAGGTAGGAATTCACTTAAATTTCTTGAAACAGCGATTCCAAAACTTAATGGTAAAATTGAAATGTGGGTTGAAAAAGATGAAAAAGGTAATTATATTTGGAAGACTACTACATTTGAAGTTAAAGAACTTGAGTGTTTAACACCAATTGGAAATTGTCAAGTTGGTATTTCAATAGATTTAGTACAGGGCTCTGATCCAACAGTTATAAACAGAAGCTCAAAATCTGTAAAACGTGAATTTGAAGCATTTTTAGATCAATCATATACGAATTACAATCGTAATCCATATGATGAAAATGGTATAGCTCCTTGTGGCTTTTCTTCAGATACACCATTATATTATGCAGATGTATGTTGTAGTGAAGAAGATAACAATACACCAGATTTTAATTTTTTTTATAAAAGTAGAAGTAACTCGGGAAAAGGATTGTACAGATGTGATGACCCTGATGTAAAAATCAGAGTTGAAGTTGAAGAAGGTGAAGATTATGATGGAGAATGTAGTTGTCCATGTGAAACTGGAACCTGTACAAAAAAATATAAAAACATTTCACCTTCCGAATATGAATTTAGAGAAAAAAGTATTCAATTTAGAGAAATGTATATAAACGATTATTATTTAAAAATGGTATATTCACTATATGCAGATTTTCAAAATTATGATGTGATTGAAAATGCTAAGGAAGTAGATTGGTGGTATAATCCACTAGTAAAAAATCCATACAAAAATATTTGCGATTTTTTAAATGGTAATCCAATAAGTACAAAGACAACAAATGATGTAGAAAAAAAATTTATAAAAATTTTAAAAGATAAATTTGGAAGTACATATAATTCATTAATTATAGATAACAAAATATCTTTATCAAATAACAAACTACTCATTGACATTAATGGCGATATCATACCATTTGATTTTTCAATAAATAGATATAAAGCTGAATATAATAACTTAATAGGAGATTATTGTTCATACGTCCCAGGAAATGAAATATCTGAAAATATGAATAACAAATTAGATATTAAAAAAGAGGATTGTCAATCACCTGGTAGCTGTATTCAACGTATGAGGTATCCTCAAAATGAAAAAGATTTTTTAAATTATATTGCGAATGCTCTACATATTTTATATATATCAAAATATGAATACAGTGATATGGGTGGAAATAACGTAGAAAAATATAATGAAGGTTTAAATGTTAGAGCAGATACTCAAGAAGATGAAGTAGTTACTATAGAAGATGGAAAATCGATAGATTCTGTAATTGAATCATGGAAACAAAAAGCAATAAAAAATGGACATGTTTATTCAGATACAGGAGGAACTTTAACAAATGGTGAAAGCAGTACTAAATATGATAAAAAACAAGTAAATAAATCAGCATGTTACAGTAAAATAGTAGATGGTAAAAGTAATTATGGAATAGATGCAAATGGAAACAAAAATAGATTCATAGTTAAACAGGGTGAAAAAAATTTTGAATATACTCCAGCTCAATCTACAAAAACAACTGATAATAGATATAATTTTTTGAATGAATCGTATTATTACTATGAAGAAGTAAATCATAAAGAATATAAAGTAGAATATACATTCAATACAGTTGATGTAGTTGAAGATGAGGATGGAAAATTCATAAGCACAGTTAAAAGTGATGAGACAAAAAAAGAAAGTAACCAAGCTGTTTGTTCAAGAAAATGTTCAGAAGCAGTAAAGGTTGCATATTATCCACCACAAATAATAAAGGCAGGAATGTGCTTTGAATACAAGGTAAAAGTAACAAGTTATACAAGATGCGAAGTAGAATTCGACGAATATACTAACATAATTCAAAACTTTCCATCATGTAAAGATGAAAATGGAAATATAAAACCAAATTGTACAGATATATATAATGTTTCTGAACCTAAACCTAATACAATGCATTTAGATAATATAGTTAATAATGGGGGAGGACCAAAAAAAGAATTTGAAGATTGTATAAATGAATGTGATGGTGGAAAATATACAGAAAAATGCAGTAAAAAATGCTATAAAAAAGTATATAACAATGCTAGTGATTTTATTGAATCAGGTAATATGATAAATGAAGAATTTGAAGCACAGGTTAAAAAACTTTCGGGAACTGTAATTTCAAGAAGTTGGGGAAATGCAGGATTTAAAATAAGTCGACCAAGTGCAAATGGTAAACTAACTGAATGTCTAAAATATAACCCAGAAGGATGCTTCTATAGGAATTCAGATGGTTATCACTGGTATTCATATCCAGGTGAACATCTTTATAATGGTAAAAATTGGATGAATAAAGAATTTACAAATTTAGGAAAATACAATGTAGATTTTGGATATTATAAGTATTTAATGAAGTATGCAAACAAAAACGGCATATCTCTAACATATCCTATATCAAATAATAAAACAGAATTAAACAAATATGATAGTGAAAACCTTATATTTGATTGGCTTAAACTTATAAATAGATATATGTTATTAAATTATAAAAACACATCTGAAATGAGTGTTCCAGCATTTCTGGCTTATTATACAAAAGAATATGATTCATCTGTATCGGCTAGTGGACTTGAATCTGCACTTGATTCAGACCCAAATATTCATTATCCTGGTATAATGAATATGAATTTAGATACGTATTTAAAAGAATACTTTTGGAGATCAGCATTATTATTTGGAGTGACAGAATTAGATGATGGTATCTTTAAAGGGCATGCTATTTATTTTCCACATGATAAAAAAGCATATCCAAAAATGGATGTACTTATATCATGTAGTGCAGTTACATGGTATGCAGAACCAGCAGGATTTGGAATATATTATATTAACCCATATATGTATCAAATTGATTTATCAGAAAATATGCAAAGATTACATGATGCAACAAATCAATGTACAGCTAAATCGGTATGTTCTGTAACATCAACAACATATACAATGGGAACAGGAGTAAAAATTAATAAAGCAAAATCAGATGGTACAACATCAGAAACAACATTTAATATGCAATATCCATATACAGAATTAAATTCACAAAGTTGTACATCAAATGAAAAAGGAAATACAAAATGTGATGCTAATTCACAAGGAACA
>CADCRC010000090.1 GCA_902803795.1 uncultured Erysipelotrichaceae bacterium
CTATGATATTTTTTTGCTAAAGGAAGAACACATGCTTTATATGGAGCTAGAAATGGTGGTAGTTTTAATACTTCTCTTGTGTCATTATTTTCAAGTTCTTCTATTTCATAACTATTATCTAATATAGCTAATACTAGTCTATCACATCCAACAGTTGATTCAATTATATATGGTATAAACTTTTCGTTTGTATCTGGATCCATATATTCTTGTGATACTCCTGAGTATTTTTGATGATTGCTTAAGTCAAAATCAGTTCTATTATGTGTACCGTTTATTTCACCCCATCCAAAGCAGAATTTATAATCAATATCACATGCAGCTTTTGCATAGTGTGCTAATTTTTCATGATCATGATATCTCATTTTATCTTCAGGTATTCCAAGTGATATAAAAAATTCTTTTGCATATTGTTTAAAATATTCATATAACTCTGAGTCGGTTCCTTCTTTACAGAATGTTTGATATTCCATTTGTTCAAATTCTATTGTTCTAAATGTGAAATTACCTGGTGTTATTTCATTTCTGAATGCTTTTCCTACTTGACCTATACTAAATGGTAATTTACTTCTTGTTGTTCTTTGTACGTTTAAGAAGTTTACATATTCTCCTTGTGCATTCTCAGGTCTTAAATATACAAGATTTTTGCCATCATCTACTACTCCTCTTTTTGTTTCAAACATTAATTTAAATTGTCTGATTTCAGTAAAATCACTCTTTCCACATTTTGGACATGGAACTTTATTTTTTTTAATATAATCCATCATTTCTTTTTCACTCATTCCATCAGCATGTGCATTTGGATCAAAGTCGTTAATTAGATTATCTGCTCTATGTCTTGTTTTGCAACTTTTGCAATCGATTAAAGGATCGCTGAAACTTGAAACATGTCCTGATGCTTCCCATACTTTTGGATGCATTAGTATTGCTGCATCTACTTCATATGCATTAGGTCTTTCTTGAATAAATCTTTTTCTCCATGCATCTTTTATATTATTTTTAAGTCTTGATCCTAATGGTCCATAATCCCAAGTATTCGCAAGCCCTCCATATATTTCACTTCCTTGAAATATAAATCCATATTGTTTACAATAACTTACAAGTTTATCTAAACTATCTATACTCTTTTTCATATATGCCTCCTACTTTATATTATAAATTATATCTTTGTAGTTTTTGTTTTTATATTGTTCTTTTATTGTATTTAGTATTGTTTTTGAATTTGTCTTACTATATCCAGAGAAAGTTTTATCTCCTATTATAATATATGGAACTCCTGATATATTTTTATCTAATTTTTTAGATACATCGTCCATAAATTTTTGATTATCTTTATCATACCACACTTCAAACGAATATAAATCATAATATTTTTCATAATTCTTATTTTCTTTAAGCATTTTATATAAATCTTCACAGTGAGGACAAGTTAGTCCATAAAAAACATACATATTAATTCTATCTGTTTTTTTTATATTATTTCTATGCATATTTGTAAATGTTGAATTATTATCTTTATTTAAATATATAGCTATAAATAGTATCGCTATTAATAATACTATTATTATAATCATTTGAATAATTGTTTTTTTCTTCATATGTCACCTCTTATTTAAAGACCCTGTATTAATTATATTATTTATAATTTAAAAAAACAATTATTATTATTGTTTTTTTAATACTTTATATGGTTCTTCATTATTAAATGCTTCTTTTATTATGTTGCATAGTTCAGTATCATATTTTATATTATGATTTAATAATCTATATATATTATTTTTCATAGTAATATCTTTTGTACATGATCTAAGATATAAAATTATATAATTTAATAATACATTTTTATTTTTATATAATATATGTTTATATGATCGTATTTTAGAAAAATAGAACTTGTCTGGATCAATTATTGTTGCATTGTTTTCTCCAAATATTATATTTCTTTCATTAGCATCAAACATTATTATTTTCTTTTTAGATAATTTTTCTATCATTTTTTCTAATTCATATGTACATTCTAATAAATAATTTATATCTTTAAATAATATATTTTCATTTATACAATTTACTTTTTTCATTGTATATGCATCTATTATAGAAAATGGTCCATTTTTTTCAAATATAGAATAATAATCTATTAATTGAACTAAACATTTATCATCTATTTCTTTTATTTCATTAAACATTTTCTTTTTTATTATATTTATTAGTTTACAATCATATTTATATATTTTTAGAATTATATTATCATAGTTATATATTCTAGCACAATATCCAGAATCATAGTATTTAAACTTATCATAAGAAAATTCTTTTCCATTTTTATCATATAACATAGCTACCCCCAAAGTACTAATGTTATATCATGAAATTAATTTTTTTTCAACTTATTTA
>CADCRC010000091.1 GCA_902803795.1 uncultured Erysipelotrichaceae bacterium
ATATAAGTAAATAAATATTTTGTTATTAGGATATAATTATTATAATTATGTTCTTTTTTTTGTAAATATGACAATTATTTTTGTAAATCTCTTTACTTTATTTTTTAATTTGATACAATTAAAGTAATATAAGAATAAGAAAGAGGTAGATAGAATGAGTAGTATACATGTTACTAGTGAAATTGGTAAATTAAAAAAAGTATTGTTACATAGACCGGGAAAAGAGTTATTAAATTTAACACCTGATACTTTAGAAAGATTATTATTTGATGATATTCCTTATTTGCCAGATGCTCAAAAGGAACATGATTATTTTGCTAAAGTATTACAAGATAATGGTGTTGAAGTTGTTTATTTAGAAGATTTGATGGCTGATGTATTAGAGAATCCTGAGATTAAAGAACAATTTATAAGACAATTTATGAAAGAGGCTGGTATTAATACTATTAAGTATCAGAATTTGGTATATAATTTTTTAAATAGTTTTAAATCAACAAAAAAATTAGTTTTAAAAACAATGGAAGGAATTCAAGTAGGAGATATACCTAAGAATAAGAGAGATGTTGAAAAGACTCTTGTTGATTTAATTAATACACCTGATAAATTTATTGCTGACCCAATGCCAAATTTGTATTTTACTAGGGATAATTTTGCTAGTGTTGGTGAGGGTGCAAATATAAATCATATGTATTCTGTTACTAGAAATAGAGAATGTATTTATGCAGAATATATTTTTAAATATCATAAAGATTATAAAAATACACCTCAATATTTTAATAGAAGTTATAATTGGAGTACTGAAGGTGGAGATTTATTAAATATTAATGATCATATTATTGCGGTTGGTATATCTCAGAGAACTGTTCCTGAGGCAATTGATCAATTAGCTAAGAATTTTTTTGCAGATCCTGATTGTAAGATTGATACTGTTTTAGCTTTTAATATTCCAGTTTCTCGTGCATTTATGCATTTGGATACCGTATTTACTCAAATTGATAAATATACATTTACATATCATCCTGGAATTATGGGAACTCTTCAAGTTTTTGAAATTACTGAAGGTTATGATCCAAATACTTTTGAGGATTTGAATGTAAAAGAAATAAATGCTCCATTAGATAAGATTTTAGAGAAATATTTAAATCATAAAGTTACTTTAATTCCTTGTGCAAATGGGGATAGAGTTGCTTCAGAGCGTGAACAATGGAATGATGGTTCTAATACTTTAGCAATTGCTCCTGGTGTTGTTGTTGTATATGATAGAAATGAAGAAACAAATAAGGCATTAAGGACTGCAGGAATAAAAGTATTAGAGATTAGAGGTAGTGAGTTAGGAAGAGGACGTGGTGGTCCTAGATGTATGTCTATGCCACTTGTTAGAGAGGATGTAGAATGGTAGATTTAAGAGGAAGAGATTTTTTAAAATTGCTTGATTTTACACCAGAAGAGATTAAGCATTTGTTAAAGGTTTCTATGACTTTAAAAAAACAAAAACATAATAATATTTCACATAGACATTTAAAAGGAAAACAAATTGCAATGATATTTGAGAAAGATTCAACTAGAACTCGTTGTGCATTTGAATCGGGAGCTATAGATTTAGGTATGCATGCTACATATTTAGGTCCTACTGGATCGCAACTTGGTAAGAAGGAAACAATTGCTGATACTGCGCGTGTTTTAGATAAAATGTTTGATGGAATAGAATATAGAGGATTTGAACAAGAAATAGTTGAAGAACTTGCTAAATATTCATCTGTTCCTGTATGGAATGGTTTGACTAATGAATTTCATCCAACTCAAATGCTTGCTGATGTTATGACTGCTTATGAAGAGTTTGGTCATCTTGAAGGTTTAAAACTTACTTTTTTGGGAGATGCTAGAAATAATGTTGGTAGAAGTTTAATGGTTGTATGTTCTAAACTTGGTATGAATTTTTGTGCATGTGGTCCTAAGGAATTATGGCCTGATAAAGATTTAGTTGATGTTTGTAAGAGTATTGCTGAAAGTACTGGTGGAAGTATTTTGTTTACTGAAGATACTAGTGAAGGATGCAAAAATGCTGATGTATTATATACAGATGTATGGGTTTCTATGGGTGAGGCTGATGAGGTTTGGGAAGAGAGAATTAAACTTTTAAAACCTTATCAGCTTGATATGGAAAAAATAAAAATGGCTCATGAAAATGTTATTTTTGAACATTGTTTACCATCTTTTCATAATACTGATACTAGAATTGGTGCTGATATTGCGAAAAAGTTTGGTGTTAATGAAATGGAAGTTACAGATGAAGTGTTTGAATCTTCTCATTCTAGAGTATTTGAAGAAGCTGAGAATAGATTACATACTATTAAAGCTGTAATGTTAGAGACTTTAAAAAAATGAGTCGTATAGTTATAGCGTTAGGTGGAAATGCTTTAGGTAGTTCACCATCTGAACAATTAAATATTGTAAAAAAGACAGCTAAAAATATTGTTGATATAGCTGAACTTGGTAATCAGATTATTATTACTCATGGTAATGGACCACAAGTTGGTATGATTTATAATGCAATGAGTACTTATGCTAAGGTTAAGGGTGTTGAGCCAATGCCTTTTCCTGAATGTGGTGCTATGAGTGAAGGATATATAGGATATCATTTGCAACAAGCTATTCAGTATGAGATTGAAAAAAGACATATGAGAAAGAAATGTATTACTGTAGCAACTCAGGTTGTTGTAGATAAAAATGATGTTGCTTTTGATAATCCTACTAAACCTATTGGTGAATTTTTATCTAAAGAAGAAGCTGATAAATTATCAAAGGTTAATAATTGTATTTATAAAGAGGATGCAGGTAGAGGTTATAGAAGAGTTATTGCTTCACCTGAGCCTTTAAAAATAGTAGAATTGAAGACAATTATGAAAATGATTGAAGATAAAAATATTGTTATTGCGTGTGGTGGAGGTGGTATACCAGTAATTGAAAAAAATAATGGTTATAAAGGAATTGATGCAGTAATTGATAAAGATAAGACTAGTGCTCTTTTAGCAAAGGAAATAAATGCAGATATTTTATTAATATTAACTGCAGTCAAAAAAGTTAAAATTAATTTTAACACCAAGGATGAGCAAGATATTAATGTTATGAGTTTAAGTGATGCGAAAATGTTCATTGATGAGGGACAGTTTGCAAAAGGTTCTATGCTTCCTAAAGTTGAGGCTTGTGTTTCTTTTATAGAAAAAACAAGAGGAAACAATAAGGCAATTATTACTTCTTTATCTAAAGCAAGAGATGCTTTAAAAGGAAAAACTGGAACAACAATTATAAGGAGGAGTGAGTAAAGTGGCTACTAAAAAAGGCCGTAGCGTAAAGAAAAAAAGAGAATCATTTTCTTTATCTGCTTTCACAATTATTTTGATTCTTATATTTATTTTAGGTATTATTTCTCATTTTTTACCAACTGCTGATTTTATTGTTGGGACTGATACTATTAGAAATGGTAGTGGGGTTGTTGGAGCTAAATTATCACAAATTTTAATGGCACCTGTGTTAGGTTTTGCTGATGCAATTGATATTTGTGTATTTGTATTAATATTAGGTGCATTTTTAAAAATTGTTAATAAAACTGAAGCAATTGAAGATGGAATAGAAAGTTTAGTTAAAAAATTAAAGGGTCGTGAACTTATATTAATTCCTATACTAATGTTTTTATTTTCAATTGGTGGTACAACATATGGTATGCTTGAAGAAACTGTAGGATTTTATGCTTTACTTGCAGTTGCTATGGTTGCTGCTGGTATGGATACTGTTGTATCAAGTGCTGTTGTTTTACTTGGTGCTGGATCTGGAGTTTTAGGTTCTACTGTTAATCCATTTGCAGTAGGTGCTGCAATTAGTGCTTTACCTGAGGGTATGGAAGTAAATCAGGGTATTATAATTGGTCTTGGTGTTATATTATGGTTATCATCATATTTAATTTCAGTATTCTTTGTTATGAATTATGCTAGAAAAGTAATGAAGAAAAAAGGATCAATATTAAGTGCAAATGAGAAAAAAGATATGATTGAGACTTATGGTCCTGATGATAATGATCAAGATAAAAATAAAGGCTTAACTGGTAAACAAAAAATTACTTTGATATTATTTTTCTTAACATTTGTTGTTATGATATTTGGTTTTATACCATGGGTTGATTTAATTCCATCTTTTGGAACTTTCTTAGAAAATAATACTGGATGGCTTACAGGTACTCCTCTTGGTGCTTGGTATTTCAATGAAGCAACATTGTGGTTCCTAGTTATGAGTATAGTTATTGGTCTTGTTAATCGTATGAGTGAGCATGA
>CADCRC010000092.1 GCA_902803795.1 uncultured Erysipelotrichaceae bacterium
AAAATTGACAAATTATTATATTTATAGTATTATACATTTTTAGAAAGGGAAGAAAACTTGTAATTTTATTTATGGGTTTTCTTCTTTTGTTTTCTAGGGGTTGTTTATTATGGGGCAATATTTTGATAATGAAAAATTACCTAGTAAAATATCAAGTTATAGTTGTTTTATAAGAGGTAAAAAGTTTACTTTTTATACTGATATAGGGGTATTTTCGCGCAATGGCCTGGATTTTGGAACAAGGTTATTGCTTGAGAATATTAATTTAGATACAATTGGGAATGATATTTTAGATATTGGTTGTGGTTATGGGCCTGTAGGTGTTTTCATTTCTTCTTATGGTTATCATGTTGATATGTGTGATGTTAATAGAAGAGCCTTACATTTAGCGTGTAAAAATTTATCGGTTAATAATACGTGTGCTAATGTTTTTTATAGTAATATTTATGATAATATAAATTGTAAATATTCTTGTATTATTACAAATCCTCCTATTAGAGCTGGTAAGGATGTTGTTAATAGTATTATATTTGGTTCTTATGATAAATTAATTAATAATGGTTTTTTATATATTGTAATTAAGAAAGATATGGGGGGAAAATCGATTATTTTAAAATTAAAAGATAAATTTAATGATGTTAATATTATAGCTAAAAAGAGTGGCTATATGGTGATTTGTTGTAAAAAATAATTTGTTTTTATTTAATTTTATTTTGCAATGTTTATTATGTTGATGTGTGGGGTGAGTATTAGTGTCTTATAAATTAGTTAAATACGGCAAAATGGAAAGACGTAATTTTTCGTCTATAAAAAATGGTTATGAATTGAAGGGACTTTTAGATGTTCAAAAAGATTCATATAATTGGTTTCTAAAAACTGGTATTGCTGAAGTTTTTAGAGATTTATTTCCTGTTGAAAATTTTTCTGGTACGTTGTCATTAGAGTTTGGTGACTATTATTTTGGTGAGCCAAAGTATAGTATTAAGGAAAGTAAAGATAGGGAAGCTACTTATGCAATGCCTCTAAATGTAAAGGCTAGACTTTTTAATAATGAAACTGGAGAAGTCAAAGAACAAGAAATTTTTTTAGGAGATATGCCTAAAATGACTGATTCAGCTACATTTGTAATTAATGGTGCTGAAAGAGTTGTTGTATCTCAATTAGTTAGATCTCCAAGTGTGTATTTTAATTCTGAGATTGATAAGAATGGTAGAGAGGTTATTACTTCTCAAATTATACCAACTCGAGGTACATGGCTTGAATTTGAAGTTGATGCTAGAGATGTAATATATGTAAGAATTGATAGAACTAGAAAGGTTCCATTAACTACTTTATTACGTGTTTTTGGATTATCCTCTGATGAAGATATTATTGAATTATTTGGTGATGATGAATATTTAAAGAATACTTTAGAAAAGGATACTACTAAAAATACTGATGAGGCCTTGATTGAGGTTTATGAAAAATTAAGACCTGGTGAACCTGCAACATTGGATTCTTCTAAGAACCAAATTGTTACTCATTTTTTTGATGAGTTTAGATATGATTTGGCAAAAGTTGGTAGATATAAATTTAATAAGAAGTTAAATATCGTTGATAGACTTTTAAATCAAACTTTAGCTGAAGATATTGTTGTTGATGGTAAAGTTGTATTTGAAAAAGGTACAAAGATTACTAAAAATAATTTGGATGATTTAAAATCTGTATTTAATAAAGGTTATGGTTTATTTAATATTAAAATTAATACAGATTTAGATAGTTATGATACTGCTGTGAAAGTTAAGATAGTTAATCCTAATGAGAAAAGAAAAAATCTTATTGTTATTGGTAATGATCAAAGTATTGATGTCAAGAGATTAACTATTGGTGATTTTTATGCTTCTGTTTCTTATTATCTTAATTTATTACATGGTGTTGGTCATTTTGATGAAATTGATCATTTAGGTAATCGTAGAGTAAGATGTGTAGGTGAATTACTTCAAAATCAATTTAGAATTGGTGTTTCAAGAATGGAAAGAGTTATTCGTGAAAGAATGACTACTCAAGAAATGGATGAAGTTACTCCTAAAACTTTAATTAATATTAAGCCTGTGACTGGTGCATTAAAAGAATTTTTTGGTTCTTCTCAATTGTCACAATTCATGGATCAAACAAATCCAATTGCTGAACTTACTAATAAACGTAGATTATCTGCTTTAGGACCAGGTGGATTGTCAAGAGATAGAGCTGGTGTTGAAGTTCGTGATGTTAATGTTTCACACTATGGTAGAATTTGTCCAGTTGAGTCTCCTGAAGGACCAAATATTGGTTTAATTACTTCACTTGCAAGTTATGCCAAAATAAATGATTATGGATTTATTATGTCACCATTTAGAAAAGTAGTTGATGGAAAAATCACTGATGAAATTGTTTATTTTACTGCAGATGAAGAAGAAGATTATATTATCAGTGAATCAACAGTTACTACTGATGATAATAATGTAATTTTAGACAAAAAAGTTAATGCTAGACAAAATGGCGATAATATTTTAGCAGATGTTAAAGATGTTGATTATATAGATGTATCACCTCAACAGGTTGTATCTATTACCACTTCATGTGTTCCATTTTTAGAGCATGATGATGCGACTCGTGCATCTATGGGTGCAAATATGCAGAGACAAGCAATGCCTTTAATTAGAACAGAATCTCCATATGTTGGAACAGGTGTTGAATATATTGCAGCAAAGGATTCAGGTGTTGAAATAGTTGCTAAAAATTCTGGTGTTGTTGAATATGCGGATGCTAGAAAAATTGTTGTAATGACAAAAGATGGAAAAGATACTTATAATTTAGCAAATTTTGAACTTGCTAACTCTAGTATTTGTTCTCATCAAAGACCTATTGTAAATGCAGGTGATAAAGTTGTAGGTGGAGAAACTATATTGGCTGATGGTAATTCTACTAAAAATGGTGAACTTGCTTTAGGAAAAAATATGACTGTTGCGTTTATGACATTTAATGGATATAACTATGAAGATGCAGTGATTTTAAATGAAAATTTAGTTAAAGATGATAAATTTACTTCATTACAACTTGATGATTATGAAATGCAATGTAGAGATACAAAATTAGGACCTGAAGAGATTACTCGTGATATTCCTCAAGTTAGTGAAGAGGCTAGAGCACATTTGGATGCTAATGGTATAGTAACTATTGGTACTGAGGTTAAAGATGGGGATATTCTAGTTGGTAAAGTTACTCCAAAAGGTATGGCTGAGCTTACTGCAGAAGAAAAACTTTTACACGCAATTTTTGGAGAAAAGACTCGTGAAGTTAGAGATACTTCGTTAAGGGTTCCACATGGTGGTGCTGGAATTGTTCATGATATAAAAATTTATACGAAAAAAGATAATGATGAACTTCCTGCTGGTGTTTCTAAAATTATTCGTGTTTATATAATTCAAAAAAGAAAAATACAAGTTGGAGATAAGATGAGTGGTCGTCATGGTAATAAGGGTGTTATTTCTTTGATTTTACCTGAAGAAGATATGCCTTATTTACCTGATGGTACTCCTGTTGATATTATGCTTAATCCACAAGGTGTTCCTTCTCGTATGAATATTGGACAAATTTTAGAAATTCATATGGGTATGGCTGCTAAAAAATTAGGTGTTCATGTAGCAACTCCTGTATTTGATGGTGCTAAGGTTCAAGATATTAAAGATATGATGGCTGAGGCTAATATGGATGAAGATGGTAAAAGTGTTTTATATGATGGTAGAACAGGATTACCTTTTGATCATAGAATTGCTGTTGGAGTCATGTATATGATTAAACTTCATCATATGGTTGATGATAAATTGCATGCTAGATCTACTGGACCATATTCATTAGTTACACAACAACCTCTTGGAGGTAAAGCACAATTTGGTGGTCAGAGATTTGGAGAAATGGAAGTTTGGGCTTTATATGCTTATGGTGCTGCTCATACATTACAAGAAATTTTGACAATAAAATCTGATGATGTTATTGGACGTGTTAAAGTATATGAAGAGATTATTAAGGGACAAGAAATAGATCAAGCAGGTGTTCCTGAATCATTTAGAGTTTTGATGAAGGAATTCCAAGCTTTAGGTTTAGATTTATCTATTATAACAACTGATGGTGAAACACTTGGATTAAAAGAAATTGAGGAATCTGAAGATAAAGATGGTGAAAAAACATCTATAGCAGATGTTGATAGATTATCTAATATAATTCCTGATTCTTCTGATTTAGCTTATGATTCAAATGATGATGAAGATTCTGGTGATGAGGATGAGTTTGACTCTGATGATTTGTCTAGTAATTTTGATGAGTTTGCTTATAATTCCGATGATGATGATTTTGATTATAGTGATTTGGGAGAGGATGAATAATTATGATAGATGTTAATAATTTTAAGGCTTTAAAAATTGGTATTGCATCTCCTGATAAAATCAGAGAATGGTCATATGGTGAGGTTAAAAAGCCAGAAACAATTAATTATAGAACTCTAAAACCTGAACGTGATGGATTGTTTTGTGAGAGAATTTTTGGACCTACTAAAGATTATGAATGTGCTTGTGGTAAATATAAGAGAGTACGTTATAAAAATATTATATGTGATAGGTGTGGTGTTGAAGTAACAAGATCTCGTGTTAGAAGAGAGAGAATGGGACATATTGAACTTGCAAGTCCTGTATCACATATTTGGTTCTTTAAAGGTGTTCCTTCTCGTATGGGTCTTGTTTTAGATATGAGTCCTAGGGATTTAGAAGAAGTATTATATTTTGTTAGTTATGTTGTTATTGATAAAGGTAGTGCTCCTCTTGAAGATAAGCAAACATTATCTGAAAAAGAATATCGTTCATATTATGAAAAATATGGTAATTCATTTAAGGTTGGAATGGGTGCTGAAGCAATTAAAGAATTATTAAAGAAAGTTGATTTAGAAAAAGAAATAAAGGAATTAACTGATGAACTTGAAAATGCTCAAGGTCAAAGAAGAATCAGATTATTAAAAAGATTAGATGTTTTAGACGCTTTCTTTAAATCTGGTAATAGACCTGAGTGGATGGTTTTAGATTGTATTCCTGTTATTCCACCTGATTTACGTCCTATGATTCAGCTTGATGGTGGTAGATTTGCAACATCTGATTTAAATGATTTATATAGAAGAGTTATTAATAGAAATAATAGACTTAAGAGACTAATTGATTTAGGTGCTCCTACTATCATTATTCAAAATGAGAAAAGAATGCTTCAAGAGGCAGTGGATGCTTTATTTGATAATGGTAGACGTGGTAGATCAATTACAGGTGCTGGAAATAGACCTTTGAAATCTTTATCTTCTATGTTAAAAGGTAAACAAGGACGTTTTCGTCAAAATCTTTTAGGTAAGAGAGTTGATTATTCAGGCCGTTCAGTTATTGTTGTTGGACCATCGTTAAAGATGTATCAATGTGGAGTTCCAAAGGAGATGGCTCTTGAATTATTTAAACCTCATGTTATTTGTGGTTTAATGAAAAAAGGTCTTGCTCAAAATATAAAAGGAGCAAAAAGATTAATTGATAATCAAGATCCTTGTGTTTGGGATATTGTTGAAGAGGCGATTAAAGAACATCCTGTTTTATTAAATCGTGCTCCAACATTACATAGATTAGGTATTCAGGCTTTTGAACCTGTATTAATTGGTGGTAAGGCTATTAGATTACATCCGTTAGTTTGTACTGCATTTAATGCGGATTTCGATGGTGATCAGATGGCTATACATATTCCATTATCTGAAGAAGCTCAAGCAGAGGCTAGAATGTTAATGCTTGGTTCTAATAATATTTTGAAACCTTCTACTGGTGATCCTATTGTTACTCCAGGTCAAGATATGGTTTTGGGAAATTATTATATTACTATGGAAAAAGCTGGTGAAGTTGGCGAGGGTAGAGTATTTAAAAATCCTAATGAGGCTTTAATGGCATATGATAGAAGAGAGATTAGTTTACATGTTAGAATTGCTTTACCTGCTAAATCATTTAGACATAAATTATTTGTAGAAGAGCAAAGAGATAAGTATTTAGTTACTACTGTTGGTAAGATTAAATTTAATGAAATTTTACCAGATTCTTTCCCTTATGTTAATGAGCCAACTGATGAAAATATTACTTTAATTACTCCTAATAAGTATTTTTTGGATAAAGGAGCTAATATTCCTGAAGAAATTTCAAAAATGCCTATTGGTAAACCATTTGTTAAATCAACTTTAGAAAAAGTAATAGCTCAAGTATTTAAGAGATATAAGACTACTGAGACTAGTGCAATGCTTGATAAGTTAAAAGATTTAGGTTTTTATTATTCTACTATTGCTGGTGTAACTATATCTATGAGTGATATTGTAACTAGTGATAAAAAGGAAGAAATTGTTAAAGAAACACAAAAAATAGTAGATAGTATTAACAAACAATATAGACATGGTTTAATTACTAATCGTGAGAGATATACTAAAGTTATTGAAGAGTGGAGTGGAGCTCGTGATCAAGTCAAGAAAGAACTTGAAGGAATTTCTGATAAATATGTTGATAATCCAATTTTCATGATGATGAAATCTAAGGCACGTGGTAGTATTGATCAGTTTGCTCAGGTTGCTGGTATGCGTGGTGTTATGCAAAAACCTACAGGTGATGCAATTGAAATACCGGTATTATCTAATTTTATGGATGGTCTTTCTGTTTCTGAATTCTTCTTATCTACTCATAGTACTCGTAAGGGTCTTGCTGATACTGCTTTAAAGACAGCTAACTCTGGATATTTAACACGTAGACTTGTAGATGTGTCTCAAGATATTATTGTTAAAGAAGAAGATTGTGGAACAGATCAAGGATTTGTAGTTCATGATTTTATTAATGAAAAGACTGGAACTGTAATTGAATCTTTACATGATAGAATTGTTGGTCGTTTTTCTAATAAACGTATTATAAATCCAAAAAATAATCAGGTTATTTGTGAAAGAAACACTTTAATTAATGAAAGTTTGGCAGATAAAATTATTAATGCGGGAATTAAGGAAGTTGAAATTAGAAGTGTTCTTACTTGTAATACTAATCATGGTTTATGTCAGAAATGTTATGGTAGAAATTTAGCTACAGGTAATCTAGTTGAGATTGGTGAGGCTGTTGGTGTTATGGCAGCTCAATCAATTGGTGAGCCTGGTACTCAGTTGACTATGAGAACTTTCCATACTGGTGGTGTTGCTGGAGTTGAAGACATTACTCAAGGTCTTCCTCGTGTTCAAGAATTATTTGAAGCACGTATTCCTAAAGGAAAATCAACTATTTCTGAGATAGATGGAAAAGTTAGTAAAATTAAAGAAGATCATGGTAAATATAAAATTAGTGTTGTTAATGATTTAGAGACACATGATCATACTACAAATTATGGTGCTAAATTATGTGTTAGTAAAGGTGATAAGATTAGTGCTGGTGATAAATTAACTGAAGGTGCTATTTCTCCAAAAGAATTACTTTCTGTTACTGATCCATTAACAGTTCAAGAATATATTCTTAAAGAAGTTCAAAATACGTATAGATCTCAAGGTGTTGATATTGCAGATAAGCATGTAGAAATTATTGCTTCACGTATGATTTCTAAGATTCGTATTGTTGAAGGTGGTGATACGTTATTTGTACCTGGAAATCTTGTTAATTTCCACGAGTTTACAAATGGTAATAGAGAAGCTGTTTTAAATGGTAAGAAACCTGCATTAGGTAAGCCTGTATTACTTGGTATTACAAAAGCTGCTTTGGAAACTGATTCGTTCTTGTCTGCTGCATCATTCCAAGAAACGACTAGAGTATTAACTGATGCTTCTATTAGAGGTAAGGTTGATAATTTAGATGGACTTAAGGAAAATGTAATTATAGGTAAATTAATTCCTGCTGGAACTGGATATAAATCATATCGTGATATAGAATATCATCTAAAAAATGAATTTATGGATGGTGATCCTATAGAAAATTTTGAAGAACAATTTATGGAAGCATAAATTGTTTTTTTTATATAGTAGTAAATTTTAATTTAATATAAAATGTTGAATTTATTGCAAACTAAAAAGGATGCATTAGCATCCCTTGGTTGAATTAAAATTTATAAATTAATCATTATGTGGGTGTTTATATTCACCTACATAACTATACAAGTATAAATCCGAGTTTAATCACAATATTCTATACAATCAATTATCAGTTGTTCGTATAATAATATCTTACCTTTTTAGAGTTTTCTTTCTCTTTACTTAGTTACAATAATCTTGTCTATGATAAGTCTTTACATTGAGATTCTTTCGAATCGCCACTTTCCTAGAATTTAGAAGTCTAAGATTAATGTTTTGATATTTAAATTTTTAAATCCTTTTATGTATTTTTTTCATTACCTATCGCTTATGCCTCAGTAAACTACTCCAAATTTTATTATGAATTTTTGTTATAAATATTTTTTTAATCTTTTTCCTCTCTTCAAGATTACATTTTTATTATACATTACTAATTTAAATAATGCAATCTTTTTATAAAAAAAACAAATTTACAATTGTAAAATGTGTAAACTTGTTTTTATTTTGTATATGGTACTAGTGCAATTGCTCTTGCTCTTTTAACTTCATTTGCAATATGTCTTTGATGTAGTGCACATGTTCCAGTTACTCTTCTTGGTAATATTTTACCTTTTTCATTTATAAATTTTTTTAGTGTTTCTACATCTTTATAATTAACATCTCTGCCTGTACACATTAAACATACTTTTTTACGTTTACGTTGAAATTCTGGCATTTTTATCCTCCCTTTTTTTAGAATGGTAATTCGTCATCATTTACATCAACCTTTATTTCGTTTCCAAATTCTGCATAAGGATCGTTTGGTATATTCTGACCTTGGTTGTTATCTGAAAAATCATATGGAGTCACTTCTTTTTGGCTTGAAGATTGTGTTTGATATGATGGCGTTTGATATGATGATTGTGGTGTTTGAGAGTAATTATATTGTTGTGGTTGTTGTGGATAATTATTTTGTGGTGCATTATCAAATGGATTGCTTCCTATACTTTGATTATCTTGTCTTGAACCTAAAAATTCCATTCTTGATACCGCAACGTCTGTTCTATATTGTCTCTGACCATTTTTATCATCGTAAGAGCTTGTTTGTATACTACCTTCTATTGCTATTTGTCTTCCTTTTGGAATATATTGTTTAATCAATTCGGCTGTTCTGTTCCATGCTATACAATTTATAAAATCTGTTTGCTGATTGCCTTGTTGATTTCCTTGTTGTCCATTTTGTCCAAATGGTCTATCTATAGCAAGTGTAAATAATACATATGGTACATTATTTGGACTATATCTTAAGTCTGGGTCTCTTGTTAATCTACCAATTAATTCTACTCTATTCATTCTTATTTTTCTCCATTTTTTTCATTTTCATTTATTTCTTTACTATTTTCTTCTTTTTTTGTATTGCTTTTTTCTGTGAATTGACGTTTTGGTCTTTGCATTCTTGGTTGTTTAGTAAATGGTTTATTGTCTTTTCTTCTTTTTGCTTTTATGTTACTATCTTCTTGTTTTACAATTAGATGACGTAATATTTTTTCATTTAATCTTGTTTGTCTATCTAATTCTGTAATTGCTTCTTTTGTTGCTTCTATTTCATAGTAGAAGTAATAACCTACATTGAATTTTTTAATTTCATATGCTAATTCTTTTTGTCCTAATTGTTTTTCTTCTGTAATTTTTGATTTTGTTTCTTCAATTACCTTTTTTTCATTATTAGCAACATTTTCAATTTCTTTTTCTTCAATGTCTGGTCTAACAATAAATGTTAATTCATATTTGTTCATTTTTACACCTCCTTTTGGTCATTTGGCTATTTCTAGCAAGGAGTATTTCTACTCGGTGTATATTTTATCAAATATTTTTGATTATGTCTATATTTTTAACTTTTTTTAACTATATTAAAGACATTTTTTTATAAATTTGTTACAATATATTTGAGGGGATATTATGATTAGTGAAATTTTACATTCTTGTTTTATTATTTTTGTTACTTTTATATGTAGTCTTTTTATTACGCATTATATGAAAAAAATTGCATTTTATATTGGTGCAGTTGATATTCCAAGAACTGATGATAATAATAGACATATTCATAAAAATATTATGCCTAAACTTGGTGGTGTTGGTATTTTTTTATCTTTTTTACTTGGATATATGTTATTTGGTGAACAGTCCATGCAAATGAATGCTATATTAATTGGAAGTTTTATTATGATTTTAACTGGAATATGTGACGATTTAAAGCCTATTAAACCGGTTCATAAGTTAATTGGTCAAATTATAGCTGCTTGTGTTATTGCTTTTTATGGTAATATTCTCTTAAATGATATTAGTGTATTTGGTTTGACTTTTGAATTTGGCATACTATCTTATCCTATTACTATTTTTTTTATTGTTGCTTGTTCTAATATTATTAACTTAATAGATGGACTTGATGGATTATCTGCTGGTATTTGTTCTATATTTTTTATTACTATTTCTATTATTTGTTTATTTCAGGGAAGGTATGGAACATTAGTATTAACTTTGTCTTTATTAATGCTTGGGTCTACTTTTGGTTTTTTAGTTCATAATTTTTATCCTGCTTCTATTTTTGCAGGTGATTGTGCTACTTTTTTAGGTTATATGATTTCTGTTATTACATTACTTGAATTTAAGGGGCCTGCTTTGATATCTTTCTTTATTCCTGTAATGATTTTAGGAATTCCTATTATTGATACTTTGTTTGCAATAATTAGGAGATTATTAAAGGGACAGACACCTTTTCAAGGTGATAGGGCTCATATGCATCATCAATTGCTTGGTATGAATTTAAGTCAAAGACAAGCAGTTTTAGTTATGTATTTTATTAATATTTTATTTGCTTTAGCTTCTATATTTTATGTTTTAAAAGATGCTGTTGTTGGAATTATATTTTATATTATTATTTTATTTATTGTGTTATGGTTTGTTTTTAATACAACAATTATCTCTGATAATTATCCTGAAAGAACAAAAAAAATTAGCTCTAAGTTAACTCATAAATATTCTAAAAAAAAGAAATAATTATTAAATAATTGAAATATTTTGAGAAAATGCTATACTATGTTTAAGGAGGGATAATTATGAAAATAATTATACATGGAACTAAAGTTAAAGTAACTTCTGCTATGAAGGATTACATTGACGAAAAAGTTTCAAAACTTGATAAGTACTTTGAGAATAGTGATGAATATATTGCTACTGTTAATGTTAAAATCAATAAAAATGATCAAATTGTTGAAATAACTATTCCATTAAGTAATGTTATTTTAAGATCAGAGGAAAAAAAGGATGACTTCTATGCTGCTGTTGATAAATCGATTGATAAACTTGAAAGACAAATTAGAAAAAACAAAACTCGTATGATGTCTAAGAAGGTTAAGAAGATTGAGAATTTTGTTTTTGATGAAGTTAAACCTAGAAAAACTGATGTTGATTCTAACAATTCAAAGATTGTTAAAAGAAAATCTATTAGTCCTAAACCTATGAATGAGGAAGAAGCTATATTACAAATGGAATTATTAGGTCATGATTTCTTTGTATATACTAGTGATGTTACTGATAGAATATGTGTTGTATATAAAAGAAAAGACGGAAATTATGGAGTAATAGAATCTGAATAAATATAATATTAAAACGAGCTACTTATTTGTAGTTCGTTTTTTAAAATCCATGGCCTCCACCGCCATGTGATGATCCACTACTTGATGTGTGTGTTGATGATCCACCACTTGAACTGGAAGATTCTATCTTTGTTTTTGATACGTGTCTACCTTTAAATATATCTGATATTTGTTTAATTTGTATTTTGTCATTGTTTATATATGAATCTGCGGTTGTTGCTTTTTGTACTAATTTGTTTTTTGTGACTAATATAATCATTATTATTAATGTTATTAGAGTTGATACAACAAGTGATATTATTATATATTTACCTTTGTTTTGTTCTTTTTTTATTGCATTATATTTTTTATCTGATTCATAATCTTTAAAAAGTTCAATAAATTTTGTAATTCCTTCATTATATTTTTCATCTGAGAAGTATTTATAAATATTTTCATTTATGTTATTTATTTTTTCATCTGTATATATTGTTATTGCTTTTCCTTTTGTTGATATCCATATATTTCTTGTGTCCATGTCAATTAAGAATAGTGAACCATTTTCTTTGAAGAAATTGTAGTCATAAAAATCATCAGCATATTCCATTGAACTATTTTTATTATTATCATTAATTGTAACGATTGCTAAATCTAGGAATGTTTCATCTATATATTTTAAAATTTTTCCATATATTATTTTTTCTTCTTCTTCTGTAAGAAGTTCTGCAAAATCGTATATTTTTTCTTTTTCATTTATTGAAGGAGTTTTTAATATTAATTCTTTGTTTTTTTCTGTTACTTCTATTTCATCTGGTATTAATAAATTTTCTTCTGTTCTTTCAAAGGTCTGTGTAGATGCATTTACTTTAATTGTTGATATAAGTAAAAATACTATTAATAAATATTTTATTTTTTTCATTAAAATCCTCCTAAAATAAGCATAATTATTACAAATATACTTATGAATAGTATTATAGATATAATGATTGCTTTTGGAATATCTATTGGTATATCTCCAACCATTTTACCTGTTTGTCCATTCATTGCGAATGTATATTTTTTGTTTTTGTAATTTATGTTTACCATCCATACAGGTAACATTATATATTCATCATTTAGTTTTGTTGTTTTTAATGTGTTTGATATTGGAATTTTTGTTTGATGTCTTACATTAACTTGTGCTTTATTTGTTGTTGTATTAATTACTCTTGTTGTAGCTCTTTTGATTGCTTCATCACTTGTTACATCATATTTTTCTGCAAAAAATCCTGATAGATATGCGTGATTATATTCTTCAAGATCTTTGTAGTTAAATGGTTCAAGAGAATCCATTAAGTCATCATCAAAGTGTGTGGAACCATCTGTTATTACTCCATTATATTCTATATCAGCTGATTCTGTTGTTAGGAATGTTGTTGTTTCTGTATAATGATAGTTACTATCTGACCATGTTCTTATATCTGTTGAATTAAAATCGATTGTTCCTTTTACATTTAAATCATAAAACCAGAATGGAATATATACTCCTGTTATTTTTTCTATGTTTTTTGGATCATTAAATATTTTTGGCATTAATGGTCTTCCCTTTTTTAAATCTTTGAATGCTTGGATAGCACTTTCTTTTTCTTTTTTAAATGGTATGATTCTTTTTGGTGCGTCCATATCTATTTTTTCTTTTAGTATTGCTACACTTCCACAATATACACAAAATGTTGCTGTTGTGTTTTCGTCTGCTATAAGTTCAGCACCGCAGTTTTTACAACGATATACATCCATTCCTTTTTCAATCTTTTGCTTTGTTTTTTCTGCTTTTATTTTGTCTTTAGTATTGCTTTTTTCGTTTGCTGCTGTTTGTTTTTCTTTCATTTGTTCTAATGTGAATTTTTCCCCACAATATTCGCAATCCCACATTTGATTTTTAGGATTAAATTTTATTTTTGCACCACATGCGGGGCATTTATTATCTAATGCTTCTGCCATAAGTCACCTCTTTTTTTTATACTTTTTTTAATTTTATCATATTATTTTGTAAAATACTTTAATTTATGTAAATTTTTTGTTAGAATTATTAATGGACGGGAGGTCTACTATGAATATATTGAAAATTTTATTTGATCATGAATATAAAGAAATGAAGCGTTTTAGAAAAATAGCAGATCAAATTTGGAATAAATGTGAAGAATATAAAAATTTAACAGATACTCAAATTACTGCTAAGACTGAAGAATTTAAAGAAAGACTTAATAATGGTGAAAGTTTAGATGATATTATTGTTGATGCTTATGCAAATGCTATAGAGGCAATTCATAGATCTTTAAGAGATCATGAACAAGCTCATTATGTGCAAATTTTAGGAGCTCTTGCTTTACATTATGGTAATATTGCAGAGATGAAAACAGGTGAAGGAAAAACATTAACTGCCGTTATGCCTGCATATTTAAATGCATTAACTGGAAATGGTGTTCATATTGTTACAGTTAATGAGTATTTGGCTACACGTGATGCTGAGTGGATGAAACCTGCTTATGAACTTTTAGGTTTGACAGTTGGTGTTAATACTCGTGAAATGAGTAAAGAAGAAAAAAAGGATGCATATAATTGTGATGTTTTATATTCTACAAATAATGAAATTGGCTTTGATTATTTAAGGGATAATATGGTTGTTAGAGCAGAAGATAGAGTTCAAAGACCTTTAAATTTTGCTATTATTGATGAAGTTGATTCGATTTTAATTGATGAAGCTAGAACACCACTTATTATTTCAGGTGGAAAAATGCAACTTGCTGATATGTATATTAAAGCTGATAACTTTGCTAAAGGTTTAAAAGAAAATGAAGATTATATTTTTGATGAGAAAACAAAAAATGTTAATTTGAATGATAGTGGTAGTGAAAAAGCTGAAAAGTATTTTAATGTTAATAATTTATATGATGTGGATAATTCAAGTGTTTTACATTTTATTAATCAAGCTCTTAGAGCTAATTATTCAATGAAGAATGATGTGGATTATGTTGTACAAGATGATCAAGTTATAATTGTTGATCCTTTTACAGGAAGATTAATGAAAGGAAGAGCTTATTCTGATGGATTGCATCAAGCAATTGAGGCAAAAGAAAATGTTACTATTAATGAGGAAACTAAAACTGTTGCTACAATTACTTTTCAGAATTTATTTAGAATGTATAAAAAATTGTCTGGTATGACTGGAACAGCTAAAACAGAAGAAGAAGAATTTAGAAATATATATAATATGTATGTTATTGAAATTCCTACGGATAAACCTATTAATAGAATTGATATGCCTGATTTAGTCTTTGCTAGTCGAGAAGCAAAATATAAAGCAATTATAGAATTTGTTAAAGAAAGATATGAAAATGGACAACCTGTGTTAATTGGTACGATTGCTATAGAAACATCTGAATTAATAAGTGATTTGTTAAAACAGGCTCATATTCCTCATGAAGTTTTGAATGCAAAAAATCATGCTAGAGAAGCAGAAATAATTGCTAATATAGGACAAAAAAAATCTGTTACTATTGCTACTAATATGGCAGGACGTGGAACAGATATTAAATTATCTCAAGAAATTCGTGATTTAGGTGGATTGTGTATTGTTGGTACTGAAAGACACGAGTCTCGTAGAATTGATAATCAGTTAAGAGGTAGAGCTGGTCGACAAGGAGATCCTGGTTATAGTCAATTTTTTGTTTCTATGAGAGATGATTTAGTTATAAGATATGGTAGTGATAGAATTGCATCTTTAATGGAAACAATGGGTCTTGGTGATCAACCTATTCAGTCAAAATCTATTACTAATTCTATTAGTCAAGCTCAAAAAAGAGTTGAAGGAAATAATTTTGATATTAGAAAATCATTACTTCAATATGATGATGTTATGAATAATCAGAGAGATATTATTTATAAAAGAAGAAATAGAATTTTAGATTCTGATTCTATTGATGATATGGTATATGAAATTTTTAGACATCATATAGAAGATTTGGTTAATTCACATATTCCTCCTGAAGGATATTTAACAGATAAAGATAAAAGTGAAATTGTTGAATTTGCTAATGAAAATTTATTAGAAAAAAATATTGATATTAAAGATATTAATGATTTTGATCAAAATGAATTGATTGATTTCTTATTTAAAAAAGCATCTTCTGAATATGATTCTAAAACTAAGGATGTTCCTCGTGAAATTAAAGATGAATTTGAAAAAGCTATTGTTTTACAAATTTTGGATAATTATTGGATGGAGCAGATTAATTCAATGTCTCATTTAAGAGAAGGAATTTATTTAAGAGGATATGCACAACAAGATCCACTTCGTGCGTATACAATGGAAGGCTTTGATTTATTTGAGAGTATGATGCAAAAAATAGATAAAGATACAACTATTATGCTTTTAAAGGCTAGAGTTGAAAGAGTAGAAAGAAAAGAAAATAATCAAAATTTATATACAAATGATGATAAGTCTGATGAAATAAAAAAGAAGCCTGTAAAGAAAACAAATAAAGTAGGACGTAATGATCCTTGTCCATGTGGCTCAGGTAAGAAGTACAAACAATGTCATGGAAAATAGCCGTAAAATAAGGCTTTGAGAAAATTTATG
>CADCRC010000093.1 GCA_902803795.1 uncultured Erysipelotrichaceae bacterium
AACTCTTAATAAAATAATTAAAAGCAATAAACACATAATTAATAAAATATATTTCATTCTTTTATTTTGAATACTTTGAAACATATAGTTCACCAATTAATTATATGAGTAAATAAAAAAATATACTATATATTAGTATATTTTTTAATCAAAATTAATTCTAGATTCTTCAACAACTAATGGTCTTTTCATTACCCTAGTATTAATACTCAAAATATATTCACTTAATAGTCCTATAAAGAATAATAAAATTGATCCCATAAAGAATTGACCTATTAAAATAGGAGCTACACCAGCAGAAAATTTATCCCAAAAGATTAATTTTTGTATTAAATATACCATTCCGACTATAAAACTTAATACAGCTGTGAATAATCCAAAAAAAGTAGCAATTCTCATAATTCCTTTTGTATATGATGTAATTCCTATCATTCCAACATCATACAATGAATACCAATTATTTTTTGTTTTTCCTTTTCTTCTTTTCTGTTGTGTATATTCAATTTCTTTTCGATCATATCCTAGTTCAGCAACTATTCCTCTTAAATATGGTTGGCTATCTTCTAAAGTTTTTAATAAATCAATAAATTTTTTATCATAAAGACCAAATCCTGTAAAATGCTCTATTTGGTCAACAGAAGAAAACTTTTTTATTAATTTGTAATAACAAGATCTTATAAAATACATTAGTTTCTTTTCTTTGCTTTTACTTTTAATACCTATAACAATTTTATATCCATTTTCCCATTCTTTTACAAACTTATGAATCATTTCAACTGGATCTTGAAAATCAGCACACATTAATACTGTGGCATCTCCGGTTGTTTGCAATAAACCATAAAATGGTGAATTAAATTGTCCAAAATTCTTTGTATTAAAAATTGCTTTAATCTTTTTATCATTCTTACAAAGTTTCTTTATTTTATCTCTAGTATTATCGGTTGAATGATTATCAATAAAAACTATTTCATAATCATATTTTGGCAAATTTTCTTTAAACTCATCTTTTAAACATTTACATAATAATTCAACATTTTCTTCTTCATTAAATGTTGGTATTAATACACTAATCTTTTTCATAATTCTTTCTCTCTTCTAAAATTTCATTTATTCCATCACTAAATTTAACTTTAGGCTCCCAGTTTATTGCTTTTTTTAATTTTGATATACATGGATTTATGCTTACAATACCAGATTCCGGATAAGGAACTGCTCCAAAATTCATATTACTTTTTGAATTTATAATACCATATATTTCAGAAATAAAATCTTTTAATATTCTAGTATCATCACTACCAAAATTATATATTCCAGGTGTATTTACATTTTGCAATTTTATTAATGCATCAACTGCATCTTTAATATTTAAGTAATTCCAAGTCTGAATACATTCAGTTAAGTTTAAATCTTCATTTTTTAACATCTTATCTATAGAACTAATAATTAATGTTTTTTCATTATCACCTAGTCCATATAAACTAAAGAATCTTGGTTCAATAAACGTTATATTATTTTCTCGGCAAAATGATTTAGCATAATTACAAAATTCAAGCTTATATTTTCCATATTCTGTAACTGGTTTTTCTATAGTTTCTTCAGTTATACATTCATCATGTATTCCATATTCTGCTTGTGATCCAGCAGAAATAAATGTTTTACAGCATAGTTTATTAGCTGCAACTAAAGCATTAATAGAATAATGATAATTATTTTGCTGTATGACTTTATCATCTCTTTCTAATCCTCTTGTTCCATTCCATGCTAGATGATAAAAAACATCACAATTCATTTTAACTAAATCTGGCAATCTTTCTATTTCTTCCATATCTAATTCAATTATTTTTATTTTCTTATATTTAGATAATAAATTTAATTTAGTGGAATTCTTTCTAACTATTGCAACTATATTATAGTTTTTATTATATAAGCCTTTTATTAAATTAGTGCCAATAAAACTTGTTGCACCTGTTATAAATATAGTTTTTAAATCATCTTTTTTATTATGAGTATTCATACTATCACCTATTTTAGTAACATTTCTAATGATGCTTTTATAATTCCCTCTGTATCATATCCATATTTATTATATAAATAACCAGCATGCCCAATTACTCCATATGTATCTGGTATACCGAGGATTTTAAAATCTACATCTAAATTATTTTTTGCTATTACAGAAGCAACCATTGAACCCAAACCACCAATAACATTATGGTCTTGTGCAACAATAATGTGCTTTGTCTTAGCTGCTTCTATTATAGCACTTTCATCTATTGGTTTTATAGTATGCATATCTATAACTTTAAAATTTTTCCTTGTTTTTTCTTTAATAATTTTACTAGCCTCTATTGCATATTGAACTGTAACACCAGAGCATATAATTGCTCCATCATCACCATTAACAGGGATATTTGCTTTACCTAATTCAAACTTAGTATTACTGTTATAAATAGAAACTACACTTTCTGTAGTTATACGAAAATACATTGGTTTTTCTATTTTAGTAGATATATTAAGTAATTTTTCTGCTTCAATTTTATCAGATGGTTCTACAACAATCATATTAGGAATGGAACACATAATTCCACAATCTTCTATTGCCCAATGTGTTGGTCCAGAGATTCCACCAGAAAGACCCGAATACACTGAAATCAATTTAACATTTTTATTACCATAAGCTACATCTGTTCTAACTTGTTCACAAGCTCTCATTGACATAAATGGAGCCATTGTAAATGCATAAGGTTTAAATCCTTCTGATGCTAAGCCAGCTGAAAAACTAATCATGTTTTGCTCTGCTATACCAACATTAAATGAACGATTAGGATTTTTTTCAACAAAGTTTTTGTTTCGACAAGTTCCCATTAAATCAGCATTAACTACAACTATTTTTTCATCTTTACTTCCAATATCTAACATGTAGTTGCCAACAACATCTCTTAAAAAGATTTTATCATTCATTGTTAGCACCTCCCTTATTTTGAAGGCTAGATATAGCCATATCATATTGTTCTTGGCTAATCTTTCCAGCATGCCATCTCACATTATTTTCCATAAATGTTACCCCACAACCTTTTATTGTATGAGCAACCACTACTGTTGGAATTTCTGAATCAGATTTTGGAAGATTGTCTACAGCATTTACTATACTTTCTATATCATTCCCATTTATATTAATTACATTCCATCCGAATGCTTTATATTTATTTCCAATATCTCCTAGTGATGTTATATCATTAATACTTCCATCAGCTTCAAGATTATTATTATCTATAAACACAACAAGATTTCCTAATTTATATTTTACAGCATTCATCGCTGCTTCCCATACAGAGCCTTCAGATTGCTCACCATCACCCATTAAAACATATACATAATTCTTTTTGTTTTGTTTTAATTTTAAGCCCATAGCAATACCGCAAGCAATAGGCAAACCATGTCCTAAGCTTCCAGTTGAAACTTCTACATATGGATTTTTTAAATCGCATGCATGCATAGCAAACATACCACCATCTTTAGCATATTCTGAATACACTAATTCTTCCTTAAAGCATCCTAACATAGACTGTTCAAAGTTTAATAACGCTGAAGCATGACCTTTTGATAATATAAAACGATCCCTATTTTCATCTTTAGGATCTTCTATATTATATTTTATTTTATACTGCCATAAAACTGTCATAATATCCGCAGATGATAAATCTCCACCTATATGTATTGATTCTTTTGTGGCTAAATTTAATAAATTAGTTTTTATTATTAATGATTTATTTTCTAAATCTTGTATAATTTTACTTTTCATATTATTCACCATTAAAATAATTAATTAAGCACTTTGACATATAATCTAACATTTTTTTAGTCATACCAGGATATACACCAATCCAAAATGTATTCTCCATAATTTTTTCAGTATTTTTTAAATCTCCAATTACTCTATATGCATTAGTATTTCTAATTGAATCAAAACATGGGTGCTTAATAATATTACCGCTAAATAATAATCTGGTCTGAATATTATGACTCTCAAGATAACGAGTTACATTATCTCTAATGCCTTCTTCTCTTACAGTAATTAAGAAACCAAACCAAGATGGATTACTATTATCATTTGGCTCTGGCAAAATAATTCTATCTTTAATGCATTCTAATCTACTATATAGATATTGCCAATTCTTTTGCCTCTTCTTTATAAAAGAAGGCAATTTTTTAAGTTGCTCACATCCTATAGCCGCTTGCATATCTGTTACTTTTAAATTATATCCTAGGTGACTATAAACATATTTGTGATCATATCCAAATGGTAGATTACCAAATTGCTTGTCAAAACGATGATTACAAAAATTGTCTTTACCTGATGGACATATGCAATCTCTTCCCCAATCACGATATGATAAAATTAATTTATTTAATAAAGGATTATCAGTATATACACACCCTCCCTCACCCATAGTCATATGATGTGGTGGATAAAAACTTGATGTACCTATGTCTCCCCAAGTACCAGTATATTTTGTTACTCCATTAATAGTGTATGTACTACCTAATGCATCGCAATTATCTTCAACTAGCCATAAATTATGTTTATCACAAAAATTTTTAACTGTTTGTATGTCAAAAGGATTACCCAAAGTATGAGCAATAAATACTGCTTTTGTTTTTTTGCTTAATGCTTCTTCTAAACTTTTTACATCTATATTATATTCAGGAATTGTTACATCAACAAATACTGGCACTGCCCCATACTGTAGAATAGGCGCAATAGTTGTTGGAAAGCCACACGCAACTGTAATTACTTCATCTCCCCTTTTGATTTGTCTATCACCAAGCTCTGGAGCTGTCAAAACAGAAAAAGCTATTAAATTAGCAGATGAACCACTATTAACAAGATGAGCATATTTTACACCAATCCATTTAGCAAAATCTTTTTCAAATTTTTCTGAAAATCTTCCTGTTGTCAACCAAAAATCAAGCATAGCATCAGTTAACGCACACATTTCTTTTTCATTATATATACGTGAAGCATATGGTATTCTATCTCCCTCTACATACTTTGGAGACTTCTTAAACTTTTTATAGTATTCTACTACCATTTCTTTAATTTTTTTTCTAGCTTCTTCTTCGTTTTGAAACATAATTAAATATCCTTTCGTTTATTTTTTTATAGCCATTATATATTCTTCAATTTGTTTGTCCATAATTTTCACTACATTTTTGTTTTTATGAAATTCGCAAACTTTCTTAATTGCAGTATCTATATTCCAAACCGGATTCCATCCAAGTTCTTTATGTATCTTACTGCAATTAAGTAATAATAACCCCGCTTCATGAGGAGCATTATTATTTGAGCTAATAATATATTTAGCATCTCCCCAAAATTTACAGAATTTTTTAGCTAATTCTTCTGTAGTTATACAATCTAATTCTGAGGGGCCAACATTAAAATGTTTTATGTCATCAAATTTTTGAGAACCTACTAGTAAATATGCAAATAGTGGATCTAAAACATGTTGAAACGGCCTTACAGAATTTGGATTTCTAATAATGATTGATTTACCACTTTGAGCAGCTTTTACACAATCAGGCATTATTCGGTTTTCAGAAAAATCTCCCCCACCAATAACATTTCCAGCTCTCATTGTAACTACTGTTACTCCATTTTCTTTAAGAAAACTTTTATAATAACATTCTGTAATTAATTCAGAACAACTTTTAGAATTTGAATAAGGATCTATACCATTTAACACATCGGTTTCAACAAATGGTTGACCTTTTTCGTTGTTTTGATAAACTTTATCAGTTGTAATATTTATTACAGTTTTAACTGATTTACAATTCTTAACACATTCTAATAGATTCACTGTTCCCATAATATTTGTGTTATATGTATATCGAGGATTTTTATATCCTTCTAACACTAATGGCTGAGCTGCCAAATGAAAAACAATTTCTGGTTTATATTTTTTAAATACTGAATTTAAATTGTCATAATCAGTAATATCTCCGATAATATGTGTAATATCTTTTTCAACTTTTGATAATGTAAATATATTTGGTTTAGTATTTGGAAGTAATGAATATCCAATTACTTTTGCTCCAACACTTAAAAGTATCTTAGTAAGCCATGTCCCCTTAAATCCTGTATGCCCTGTAACTAAAACAGTCTTATTTTTATAAAAATCTAGATTTAATTTCATAGTATCACCACTTAATCCAAGGCGCTTCATTATTTTCAAGCAATTTATCTAAATAGTTTTTATCCTTTAATGTATCCATACATTGCCAAAAGCCATCATACTTATATGCAACTAGTTGACCTTCTTTTGCAAGTTTTTCTAATGGTTCTTTTTCAAAAACTGTACTATCATCTTTTAAATAATCAAATACTTTAGTACTTAATACCATATAGCCGCCGTTTATCCAACCGCCATCTTCTTTGGATTTTTCAACAAAACTAGTTATTTTATCAGAATCATCTATTGATAAGGCACCAAATTTACCACCTGGTTGGACTGCAGTTACAGTTGCAAGTTTTTTGTGACTTTTATGAAATTTTACTAAATCTTTTATGTTTATATCACAAACACCATCACCATAAGTTAAAAGAAATGTATCATCTTTAATATATTCTTTTATTCTCTTTATTCTTCCACCTGTCATAGTATATAAACCTGTATCTACAAGTGTAATCTTCCAAGGCTCTGAACAAGTTTTATGAACAATAATATCATTATTTTTCATATCAAATGTAATATCTGAATTATTTAAATAATAATTAGAAAAATACTCCTTGATAATTTGCTGTTTGTAACCAAGACATATTATAAACTCATTAAATCCATAATGTGAATATTCCTTAATAATATGCCACAAAATAGGTTTATCTCCTATTTCAATCATAGGTTTAGGAAGTTTTTGTGATTCTTCTGATATTCTAGTACCAAAACCTCCTGCTAAAATAACTACCTTCATACTTTTTACCTCCTAAAACTAAAATACTTATGTCCAAACCAACTAATAAATGTCGTTATAATTAAGTTAACTAACCCTGCTGCATATTTGTTTATACCAAATTTAGACACTAGTATAAAAATATTAAATAGACCTATTAAATAGCTTATACAATAAACAATAACAAACTTAAATAATTCAGATTTTACATTTTTATTACTTTTAAAAGTGAACTTTCTATTCCAAATATAACTGTGTATAACACCAACTACTGTTGATATAGTATTCGCTAATAAATAATTTACATTAAGCATTATTAAAAGCGCATAAGTTCCATACCCTACTATAGTATTAAGTCCTCCAACAAACAGGAATCTTATTTGTTGAATTTTAAATAATTTTTTTATTTTTTCAACAACCTTACTCATGATTTATACTCTATGAAAAATAACAATATATCAGTAACAATGCAAACGGCATTATTATTAACATTCTTAATATTACTGCTGACCTTTCTATCTCTATTTTTTGATTTTTATCATTAAACTTAGGTAAATTAATAATTACCATGCAAATTAAAGCTGCTAAGAAAACTCCATAGAAAGCTGGAAGATACTTTTTAAGTTGAAACGCAGCATACACATTTGACAAACTTTCATATTTTACTCTATTTAAGTTTTGCGCGCCAAATATCTTACTAATAAGCATTCCATCAACTTGTTTAGCACCAAAGCATGCAGTGTAATTATTTGTAATAGTAAATAAACTTGCAATATTAAATGCAATATCAATTAACATATTAACTTTAAAATATTTACCATTTTTAAATAATATTAGTGTGAAAAAAGGAGTTAAATATATTATCCAATAAGGGTGGAAATTAACAAATGTGAAAAATGCACTGAATACCACAAATGGAATATATATTGCATATTTATTAAAATCATCTTTGCTTTTTAATTGCTTCATATAGCAAAATACACATATAATCACATATGCTACTATAAATAATGAAGCATAACCAGAATTAATTTTTAATACTGATGAATTTAATAACTTATCAGTCATATAGTTATGAAAACCACTAGTAGATTCTGAATAATATGGCATCATCGTAGCAACTAATCTAAATCCAACTAATAAAGATAATGAAGTTAAAAATTTAGTAATAATATTTAAAACTCGTTTTTCTTCTAACAATAATAATGGTATAAATACAAATAATGCAAATAATTTCATAGGTATTGCGACAGCAAACCAAAATAAGAATTTATTTTCATCTTTTCTAGTATAAGCAAGTATACCAAGAAGCATAAAATATATAGTAATAATATCATATTGACTAAGTATAAAAAGTGAAGAAAATACAATTGGTGATGAAACAAAAATCAGTATTGCCCATTTAATATTAGATTTTTTTATTCCTATCTCTTCACATATATTTTTAATTACTCTACTACTTAAATATAGAAATAAAATAAGAATACCTTTCATCCATAACATACAAAAAAAGTTAGTCATAATATTCACATTAAAGAAATGCTTTGCTATCCAAAGAGGTAAATCCCATATAATAAATAAAAAATATATCGGTATATCATAACTGACAGATGAAACACTTCCATCAACTATAAAATTATAATTAGCTTTATAAAGATCAAGTATTTTTCCATGAAATATTGATTCAATATAATTTACTGTATGAGTAGTGGTAACAAATATATCCCAATATATAAAACAAGTAAAAATAAACACTGCAATTAATCCAAATAAAATCCATTCAATAAAGCCTGGAACTTCAATACTTTTAGCTTTTTCTAGCATCTCTTTTATCTTACTTAACGCATTTTTAATAAGTCTCATTCTACCACCAAATCTATTATATCATATTTATATTTTTTTTAATATTTTTTGCAAAAAAAAGAAGTAATATTTTTACTTCTTATAAACTTTTATTCTTCTTCTGCTGATCTGTCTTTTGACCAGAATGGTCCAAATTCAATAGCCTTAAAACTTTTTCTATTATAATGATATACTTTATAACCAAGACCTAAGCATGATTTAACGTTACCATCATCATATTTTGTAACTTCTTTCTTTAAGCAAAATATTGGTTCTTGTTCCTCATGAGTTTTATAAAAATCTATCAAGCAAACTGCCATCCATGCAAATAATACTATCCACAAAATAACATTCATTATTTTATTAAATGTAGATTCTTCTTTCTCCATCTTTGGTTTTTCATCTAAGAAATTTTCTTCTTTTTTTACATTAACTACTTTATTTGTCTTAGTTTTTGCTACTTTCTTTTTATTATTTTTAGCCATTTTTTTATCCTCCTATTCAAATGATAAATCATCTCTAATTAATTTATCCACAATGTTTGCATCGATTTTTTGGTTGTTAACAACTTGCATTATAACATTATAGATAAGACGCAAACGTAATTTATCTATAGATTTCATATTAATAAATTTTATTCTAACCGGATATCCACTATCCATATATAGTATTAATTCCGCTCTACCTGGAAAAAACATTACAGAGCAAGAAGAAATAGAATTATAAGGAATTGTGTATATATGTTTCATCCTACCAAATAAGCTATAGTTATCAAACAATACTATTTTTTTAGTAGTGAATACGCCATGGTCAGTATTTGTTTTGTATGCAGTTAATATTTTTTCATCTTTAAA
>CADCRC010000094.1 GCA_902803795.1 uncultured Erysipelotrichaceae bacterium
AATGCAACAATATTACCAATTAAAGGATTAATATTAACAAATTTATATAAAATAAAATATATAGTCCAATCAATAATAGTCGCAATACCACCAACTACAACAAACTTAAATATTTGAATCATTAAACTTCTCTGTTCATTAGATAAAGTTTGACCAGTCATTTTTAAAGCCTGTTCCATCGCACTATTAAGTTTACTATTTTCACTCTTCTTAATAGAAACATTACTCTTTTTAACTTCAACTTCTCTTAGATGATACTGTTTATTTTTCTTTTTTTTTACTTTATTATTTTTTTTAATATTTTTATTTTTATAACTCATTTCAAATCACCTTTTTCATTTAAGTTTTCACTAATTATATATCTTGGTCTATGTTTTACTTCAATATATGTCTTACCAACATATTCACCAACAATACCAATAGAAGTAATTATGATTCCTCCAAGTAACCAAAGAGACACAAACATAAATAATATATATGAAATATTTATTCCACATAAAAGAAGAATTAAAAACAATATTAATAATAAAATAGTTATAAAAGATACAAATAAACCAAAAAACAAAACAAACCTAATTGGAAAAGTACTAAAAGAAGTTATACCATCCCAAGCTAAATTAAGCATTTTCTTTAAAGGATATTTTGATTCACCAGCAAATCTCTCTGATCTCTCATAAAATACACTATCACTCTTATAACCAATAGTTGGAAAAATACCTCTTAAAAATAAATTAATTTCTTTATAATTATTAAGATTTTCTAAGACTCTTTTACTTGTTAATCTATAGTCAGCAGAATTATAAACAAGCTCAACTCCCATCTTATTCATAATCTTATAATATGATTCGGCAGTTCCTCTCTTAAACTTAGTATCCGTTTTTCTAGAAGATCTTACTCCATAAACAATATCACAACCATCATAATATTTATCAATCATCTCATCTATAGCATTTATATCATCTTGCAAATCAGCATCCATACTAATAACAAAATCAGCATAGTTTTTTGCTGTCATCAATCCTGCAAGTAAAGCATTCTGATGTCCTCTATTTCTAGATAAAGATATTCCAGTAAAAAGTAATTCTTTTTTACTTATTTTTTTTATTATATTCCATGTGTCATCACGAGAGCCATCATTTACATACATAACTTTACTATTCTTACTAATCTTCTTATCCTTAATTAATTGCCCCAATTTATCTTTTAATCTCTTAGTTGTTTCCATTAATACTTCTTCTTCATTGTAACAAGGTACAACTACATACAAAACATCAATTTTCATATTTCCTTTCCTTCTTAAAATAACTATCAGTGATTAACAATAAATAATACTGTATTCATATAACTTAATAAAGAAATCAATATTATTAATCCATTATAGAAACTCTTATTTTTTAATTTATCATATATTTTAATAATTAACATACAAACAAACATAATCATTATAAAATATAAAATAAAGCAAGTCCTCTCTCCAGATGCATAAATCGATGGAGAAAATCCCATCATAAATCTAGTTCCAAGTCCTCCTAAAAATACAATAGGATACATAATATTATCATCAAATAACTTATATAAAACAAAACATACACATAAACAAAAAGCAATAATTAAAAATATATAAACAAACTCAATAATCCTAATTTTTCCATCAAATGTATAATTATTTATAATGCTATAAAAATGACCTAATTCAGGAAAACAATCTAACAATATATCTTTAAATAAAGAAAATAAAATAACTAACATAAATATTATTACAGATAATTGCTTAATATGCTTCTTTTGTCTTGTAACAAAACATGATACCATTAAAATAAAACTAAATAATGATAAAATAACCCTCTGATTAAGAACATATCCAACTGTTGGTATAATTCCTAAATATGATTTATCTACAATAGTAAAATATTTATAAATTTGATAATACATAATTATACTACTAATAGATCTAGCCTTATTACCCGGACAAATTACTATAATAATAAGCCTAATTATAGCTATTAACAAAGTTAAATATAATAACCAATTTTCTTTCAAATTTAATTTAAATTTATTATTAAATTTATTTCTTCTATTATAAGCCATAAATAATATCATAGAAATAGATAATCCAAAAATAAAACAACAAAATTGTTCCATATCAGTTGAAACAAGAATTCCTACTATCGCAATAATATATTGATATATTTTTATCTTCTCTTTATCAATTGTCTGCTTCTTAATTATATAAAAATCATAAAGCATACCAATAAAAGGCCATACATAAGCAATAGATGTAGTAACATATCCAGCAGATCCTAAATGTTCAAAGGGATAAATTAATGTTAACAATACAATAATCCAATTAAAATCATCTCTATTTTTTTTATTAAATAATCTAGATATTAAAATTGGAATAAAACTATATAAAATACTATCAATAATAATCC
>CADCRC010000095.1 GCA_902803795.1 uncultured Erysipelotrichaceae bacterium
CTGGATGTCCTAGAGACTTTATTGCAATCTTCATGTTGTCAAGTGTCTGCTCATACATTCTCTTGTCTTTAAGCAAGTCACACATTCTGTTGTCAATGTTCATCTTCATGTTCTCAATGCAGTGCTTATGCTGCATTTCAACTAGTTCTTCATGTGTCTTCATAGTCTTTTATCTTTCCTTAAAAAATATACAAGTCTTGACTTACTTTCTTGAAGTCTACTTATAGTCTTTTATTGCAAGCTTTATTCCATCTTCAAGTGTTGTCTTTGGCTTCCAGCCTAGATCAAACAACTTTCTAGCATTTTCAATCTTGATTGGTGTTCCATTTGGAATAGACTGATCATATTCAAACTTTCCATCATATCCAACTTCTTTAGCAATCTTGTCTGCTAGCTCTTTTATAGATATAGGTGTCTAGCAACCTACATTTATATGTTCAGAACCACTATAGTTCTTCAACAAGAACAAAATTGCATCTGCTAAGTCATCAGAGCATATGAATGACCTTATTGGTGTGCCATCTCCACCAATTTTAACAACGTTTTCATTGTTTGCTTTTGCATCACATATCTTTCTAACTAATGCTGGAAACACATGGCTTCTTTGAAGCTGATAACTGTCATTTATTCCATATACATTTGTAGGCATGCATGTTATAAATGATCCTTTGTACATAGGCATATTGTTCAAATATTCACACATCTTTATGCATGATATCTTGGCAAGAGCATAGCCTTCATTTGTCTTCTCAAGTGGTCCAGTCAGCAATGTCTCTTCTTCTATTGGCTATTTTGCATCTCGTGGATAAATACAAGTACTGCCTAAAAACAACAATTTCTTGTCATTGCTTTTTTGCTTTGATGATGTAGTATAGTCAATAAAGCTCTTGAAAGACTATATGATATTAATTCCCATCTGCAAATTCTTGAAAAGCTAGCCATAGTTGTCTTTTGAATTTCCTATTATTCCTGCTACACTTCCAGCACAATGCACAACTACATCTATGTCATTTTTCATTATATAGCTTAAGACTGCATTGAAATCAAGTAAATCAAAATTTTTATGTGTAGGTGCAAAAATGCAAGTACAGCCAACTTGTTTAAGTTTTCTGACTACAGCTGAACCAACTAATCCAGTTCCACCTGTGACAAATATATGCTTATCAATCATTGAATCATATTTAACTGGATAATTAGCATATGGATCTATCCAATTTGCTTCAGTGCTCTAAATCATAGTTTACCATTTTCTTTACTAAATTTCTAAAATCTGTCTTTGATTTCCAATTTAATGTCTTTCTAGCTTTAGTACTGTCACCAAGAAGATATTCGACTTCACTTGGCCTATAGTATCTTGAAGACACTTCTACTCTTACTATTCCATTTTCATCTAATGCAACTTCATTCTCTTTTTCACCATGCCATGAAAGCTTCATTCCAATCTATTCAAATGCAAGCTCTACAAACTCTCTTACACTATGAGTTTCTCCTGTAGCAATGACATAATCATCCGGCTTTTCTTGCTAAAGCATCAACCACATAGCTTCAACATAGTCTTCTGCATCTCCCCAATCACGAAATGCATCAAGATTTCCAAGAATGACTTTATCCTATTTTCCATGCTAGATATTAGCTACAGCTCTAGTTATCTTCTTAGTGACAAATGTTTCACCTCTTCTTGGACCTTCATGATTGAAAAGTATTCCATTGCAGCAAAACATATTGTAAGCTGATCTATATTCTCGTGTTATCCATACACCATATTGCTTTGCAACAGCATATGGGCTTCTTGGACAAAATGGTGTACTTTCATTTGCAGCAAATTTGTATATTCCACCATAAAGTTCACTTGTTCCAGCAAAATATATTTTAGGATTGTAATTTTTGTCAATTTGCATCAATGCATGACATGACTCAAGAATTCTAAGTTGTCCAATTGCATCAATGTCTGCTGTATATTCTGGAATCTCAAAGCTAACTTTTACATGACTTTGTGCGCCTAAGTTATATATTTCATCAGGCTTTTCAGTTCTAATTATGTTGTTTATGCTGCTTGAATCACTTAAGTCACCATAATGAAGTTTTAATTTTTCATATATATGATCTATCCGTCTAGTGTTTATGCAGGATGTTCTACGAACAATTCCATGCACCTTATATCCTTTATCAAGAAGAAATTCAGAAAGATAACTACCATCTTGTCCTGTTATTCCAAAAATAAGAGCTTTTTTCATATTATCTTATTAATATTATATGATAAATTGTACAATATTTCTATATATTATGCAAAATTTATAGATAGACAATATTAAAAAATTATCAGTTGAATCATTGAATGAAATGCTTAAAAACGAGCAAATAAATTCATTGCATATAGCATATGAAAAACATGATAATTGTAAAATACTTGAAAATATTGCTATAATATATGGATTTTTTGGAACAGATATTTTTAGAATTCTTGCAACTACACGTGCTCTTAGTATAATGCTTAAGTCTGATCCAAAACCACAAGATATTGTTTTTGTTGAAGCACAAAGAAATAAAGATAATGCAGCATTTGCATGGCTTGAAAATTACGGTGTTAAATATATTTTCAAAGAATATACTGAAGAATCTGAAGGTCTTCTTCTAAAAACTGCACTTTGGAATATTGGAGCTGCTAGCACTAATGCTGAAAAACTTTGCTTTATAGACAGTGACATAGTATTTTGCAATCAAGATTGGCTTGAATCTGTCTATTCTGCATTTGACTAGTTTGATGTATTAAGTCTTGCTGGCTAGTGCTATTATGAAGGAGATAATCAAGCAAAAGAGCTTATAGAAAGCATTGGACATAGAATATGCAGAACACATGACACTGAATTTTATGGTCATATCGGCTTTAATATAGGAATGACAAGAAAATCATATATTGCTTATGGAAAATTTGAAGCTTTCAATTTAAATGATGATGTATGGTTTTGGACAAAGATATTAGGAACAAACATATACAATGAAAACAAAGGATGGATTCCATATAAGACAGATGAAAACATGAAATATGGTCTTCCATTCAAGATTGGATCTACTGAAGAGATATGCTGTCATCTTGACCATAAGAAAAAAATAATTAAAAACAAATTATATGGTTGGATAAGCTATCTTGGAACTGATGTTCCATTTGAAGACATTTCATATGAAAAAGACATTCCAACATGGACAAATACAAAAGCTGGAAAGACAATAAAGCTTGCTTTTGAAAAAGCAAAAAATGTAGAAGCAGATAATGAAAACTGCAAATAGCTAGCTTAGTAGATTCTTCTTGATGCAAAAAAAGAAGTATATGGTGAAATTGATAAAGAACATCCATTGGTGATAATGACTGCATTTGTTCCTGATTTCAGACATAAAAACATTGAATCTATATTTGAACATAGAGAAATGCTTGAAAGAACTTGCAAATAGTCATTTACATATGTATGTTTTACTAATGAAATATCAGTTGAAGATGCTTAGAAAAAATGTCTTGATGTAATTCCATTTAGTTCAATATCAGTTAAAAACAATAGAAATTTATGGAAAACTGAAATGAACAGAAAAGACATAAAACTGCCTAAGAATTCTACTGTTATTTGGATTGACATAAATACAGTTTTTAAATCAGAATTTGAAATTACAAGAAACAAATGATTTTATTAAAAAACAAATAGTTTAACATATAGATTAATAATAAATCATCAAAACTTATTCCAAAAACATTGTTTTTTATTTGGATAGGTGATGATGTTCCATCATATGTAGATTTTTCAATAAATGCATTTAAAAAAGTAAATCCAAAATTTAATATTAATTTTTAGCATATTACAATAGACACTATTGAACATAGAAAAAATAAAATAGTAGATAGATGTTGTGAATATATCATAGATGCTGCAGATGGTAAAACAAATAAATATTCAATATTTATTAATAGATACATAAATGAAAATAGAAAATTCTGTCAAATTCTTGCTAATGTTCTTAGATTTGAACTACTATATGAATATGGTGGAATATATTTAGACTGTGATACATTTCCAATAAAGCCATTTGATGAAAAACTTCTTGAAGCAGGTTCATTTTGTCCATAGATATGTTCATATAGAAACAAAAAAATAAATGCTGACACTATAGATGATGCTTAGTTGTATGATTTTTAGTTAAAATATGATGATAATTATCATAAATACTACAATAATGACATTTTTTTCATAGGCCAATATAAAAATTATAAAGATACTATAAAATTTTTAGAAAAAACTACAATAGTTAACAATATAAATACAGGTGTCTATATTAGAAACAACTTGAATGATCCAAAATTTTTGCATTTAAGACAAAAATTTTTCAATTGTACATTGCAAATTGATCAACATTATTATGGAAATAATTTCTATATTGATCATTTTTGTGATAGAACATGGTAGAAAAACAGTATTGGAATTATACGTAGTCCTAATTGTGAATTTGATTATTATTTAAAAAATATGAATAGAAAATTTTGTCGTCGTAATGAATATGCAAGTGATTGTATATTTACTGAAGATAGAAAATTCATATTTAAACCAACAGATGATGATTATATACAAGAAAAATACTCTACTACAACATATAAAAATTTAGATTATGCTAATGAATTAATTAAAAAATTTGAAAATGGCATAAAAACTATACATAATGGAATAATTCCTAGTATTATTTATAAAATATGATAACATGTAATTTTAGAAATGGTCGTTTAGGTGAAATAACATATATGTTATATGGTTTATTTTATTTTTGCATTAAAAATAATATTCCATTGAATCAAATAATAATAGATAAAAATTACAGTGGAAAAGCATTTTTTACTAAAATAACAAACTATGTAATTAAAGACAATTTTGAATTTTTCAACAACATTAAAAACATATTTGTAACTAATTTCAATGAAATTTTTTCAAATCCTATTGTAATACCTAAAGTTTTTTGCAATATGTATTCTCAAGATAAATTTCAATATGATAGTGCAAAAAATTACATACTTAGTGACTATTGGCATTTTCCAATAAATTTAAAGCTTTTTAGGGCTTTATTTAAAAATAAAGAACTAATTAATAGATTAAAAAATAAATACAATAATATTGATTTTTCATATTCTTGCTCTATTCATGTTAGACGTAAAGATTTTGTTAAAATACAAAACAATGAGCAAAATCTATTGAATAAATTTTATGATAAAAAACCTATTTCATTAGATGAAATCTTTACTAACATTAAAAAAATGCCAGCTATAAAAAATTTTCTGATTTTTTCAGATGATATCGATTGGTGCAAGCAAAATATAAAAATATCTAAATCAATATTTATTGAAGGAAATAAGCCATATGAAGATATGACTTTGATTGGAATGTGTTCAAAACATATTGTAAATTAGGGTAGTTATTTTAGCTATTGTGGAGTTATGTTATCATGAAAATTGCATTAGTTTGTGTAGCAAAAGATGAAGATAATTATATTAAAGAATGGATAGACTATAATTTAAAAGTTGGTTTTGATGATATTTTTATATATGAGGATGAATGGCATTGTAATGTTAAAAATGATAAAGTACATTTGATATATAAAGAACGAAAAAACAAAAATGCAGTAACAAAAAATCCATAGGTAACTGTTTATAGAGAATTTTGCAAAAAATACTGGAAAGAATATGATTGGGCTGCATTTTTTGATATTGATGAATTTTTATGTTTAAAAAAATGGAAAAATGTGAAATAGATGTGTGAAGAGTATAATGATTGTCCAGGAATTTTTATAAATTGGAGATTATTTGGTGATAATAATTTAAAATGTGTAGAAAATAATAATTATCAAGTTATAAGTAGATTTACTAAATGTTAGAAACATCTTTCAAAAACTGGAAAAACTATAGTAAATTTTAAAATTTTAAAAGATCAGTTTGATATGCATTGTCATAATATTTAGAATAGTAAATTAAATGTTGTTGATTTAAATAAAAATGAAGTAATTTCAGTAAATAATTTAAATGTAAAAGATACATTATTAGAAAAAGCATATTTAAATCATTATAGATCTAAGACATTTGAAGAGTTTAAAATTAGATCAATTAGAAATATAGAAGGAATTGGAAGACCTGATTTAGGTTGGTCTTTAACATTAGATAAATTTGATAGCATAAATAAAAATGAAATTGAAGATTTAACAGCTAAAATTTTTTTTAATAATAATTAAATTTAAAAATACAGTATGAATAATAAATATAAAGAATAGCTTAAAGAATTAGTAAAAAATCATGCAATAACAAATGATTTATATACTATGAGATATAAAAATGGAAATTCAACTAAAGGTTTGAAAGATTTAATTGAAACTATAAATAAAACTAATATAACTTTATTAGAAATTGGATCTTATAGAGGTGAAGGAACTTAGATATTTTATGATTCTGGAAAATTTTCAAAAATATATTGTATAGATCCATGGAAACAATTTTATTCAAAAACTGATTTTGCTGCATATACTAATATGAAATTAGTAGAAGAAGAATTTGATAATAAATTTAAAAATAATAATGTTATTGTAAAATATAAAGGTATATTATCAGATTTTATAAATGATTTTTATGGTTTAAAATTTGATGTATGTTACATAGATGGCAGTCATGAGTATGATGCTGTTAAATCAGATATAAATAATATTATAAATAATAATCTTGTTAGTTATGCTATAGCTGGTCATGATTATTATATAGATGATAGATGTTTAGGTGTTAAAAAGGCAATAATTGAAACTATTGGAGAACCAGATTTATTTTTCTGTGATTCATCTTGGATAAAATTTAATAAACAATTAACATAACTAGCATATGAATAAACGTTGTTTTTCTTTTTCTTTATATGGAAATAATTTATATTATTATCTAATGTTTATAGCAAACATTAAAATAATAACAGAAAATAATGAAAAAAATAATTTTAATTATGATATAGTAATTTATACTGAAGAATCTTGTAAAAATATCTTATTAAAAATATTAAAATAGGAAAATATTTCAACTAAATATATAAAGTTTAAATTTTTAAATCCTAATGTTGGCAGTTCAGGAATGATGTGGAGATATTATGAATCAACATTAGATAATTATGATATTGTCTATGTGCATGATATAGATACATTAATTTATAAAAGAGTATTTTTTGGAATAGAACAATTTAGTAAATTAGATGATAAGTCTTTTATGATATTTCACATGAATAATAAATCATATTAGTTATGTGATGGAGGAAATTTTGGATTTAAACCAAAATTATTTAAAGATAAAGAATATTTCTAGAAAATTATAAATGAATGGATAACACATAAAGATATTACATATTTTTCAGATGAAGTATTATTGAATCATTTATTTAAAAATTATTTTAAATCTAATTTTCTTATAGTTTATTCAATATTATAGAATAAGCAATTTCTTGAAAAAGAAAAAATTGATTTTCAAAATATAGAGTATCTTAATGAAGAATCTTAGCAATTTAAAAATTTTAAATGTGTTTAGATATCATCTATGCATAGTAAAACTATGTTAAAATACTATGATATAAAAAATAATATATATTGCTTAGATAATAAAAACATAAAAATTGATAAAAGTCCTATAATATCAAATATAAATTATAAAAATAAATATATTAATACTATACGGAGTTTAATTTAATTATGAATAATAAAGCTGTATCTGTTTCTTTATTTGGTAAAAAAATACATTATTTTTTAAAATGTTTATGGAATATATAGTCGTTTAAAAAACATAATTTATTTAATAAATACGATTATATTCTAAATACTGATACAGAATCATTAAATTTATTAATGCAAATTGCATAGAATGAAGATATTATTATTCCAGAAAATGTTAAAATTTTTACATGTTACAATAAAAATTTTTATTTTAATGGATCAATGTGGAGATTTCATCCAATATATAAATGCAATTATGATATTATTTATGTTGCTGATATAGATGATTTTATAACTGATTTATATTTATATTTATATGAAGATTTTTCTAATTCAGCATTTAAATTTGGAATGTGGAAAGTTGGAACAGCAGATACAAAAAGTTTAGGTGATGCTGGTCGTTGCTTTTTTAACTGTAAATTGATGGGCAATGAATTAATATTGAAATATAAAACTATATTAAAAGAAATAGATGATACTGTTCATAATTTTTCATATTGCTATGATAATGTATTTGTTAACAATATTTTAAAGAATGAATTCAAAACTAATACAAAATACTACATTTCAAATACTAATGAATCTACTTTTACTTATATACAGTCATAGTGTAATAATATTGTAGATATACGAGAACTAGATAAAAAACTACCTAAAAATGTGACTGTAGATAGAAAAAATTTTCTAAATTCTTTTAAATATTATGATTAGTCAAATAATACATATATTATAAATAATAATATATTTATAGTAGATAGAAATTATGATGGTTTACAATGTAAAGATGTTAAACTTGCATGTAATGCATATAATCAAATACTTAATATAATCAAAAATAATTTAAAATAATATGATCTTAAAGTAGATAAATAATATGAAATTAAAGTAAATAATAATAAAGAATGGTTTATTTATTATGAAAAAATTAATATTAACAGCTTATACTGAAATTGATTAGTCAATAGTTGAATATGAATTAACTAATATTGAAGCATCTAAAAATGATGTTTCTTCTGTAGTATTAAATACAGAAACAACTAGTATTTAGCAAAACACTTTTAAAGATTTTTCTAATCTATCTATAGTTTATAATATAGAAAAAGTTACAAGTATTTATGATAATGCATTTGAAAATACTGCTTTAACAGGAAATTTAACTCTTAATAAGAATACAACATTAATTGGCAAACATGCATTTAAAGGAACAAAGATAGTTAGAGCAATTGTTGATAAAGCAACATCAATTGGTGAAGGTGCATTTGAAAACTGCTCTGAATTGACATCAACAAATTTAAATGCAAATTTAACTTCTTTACAAAAAGATACA
>CADCRC010000096.1 GCA_902803795.1 uncultured Erysipelotrichaceae bacterium
ACTTGCAATACCAGGAATTGTTTTGGGTTTAGCGTATACAATTAGTTTTAAAAATACACCAATATATAATACATATACAATTTTAGTTTTAGTTAATATTATACATTTCTTTGCATCGCCATATTTAATGGCTTATAATGCGTTGTTGAAAGTTAATTCTAATTATGAAATTGTTGCAAAAACATGTAATATTAGTACGTTTAAGATTATTAAAGATGTTATAGTGCCATGTACTAAAAAAACAATAAGAGAAATGTTTGCTTATCTATTTGTTAATTCGATGATTACAATTTCAGCAGTAGCTTTTTTGTTTAATACTAGAACACTACCAATGTCTCTATTAATTAGTAAGTATGAAGGAGATTTTTTATTAGGCGAAGCTGCAATTGTTTCTATAATAATATTAATTATAAATTTGGCGATTAAATTAGGTGTTTATTATTTAAATAGAAAAGAGATAGAAAGAAGTGAGTTTCATGAAATTAACATATAATGATTTTTTGGTTTTAACTGAACTTGAAAAAAATAATAATAAAAATACACAAGGAGATTTATCAAATATCACTGGTTTATCTCTAAAGTCAATAAAAAGTAGTATATCTTTTTTGATTGATGAAAACTATATTGATGAGAATTATGTTATCACGAAAAAAGGGTTAGAAGTATTAAAACCGTATAGAGTTAAAAGAGCAATTTTTTTGGCAGCTGGATTCGGTTCTAGGATGATACCTATTACTATTAATACACCAAAACCGATGGTTAAAGTGAATGGCAAAATGATAATTGAGACCTTGCTTGATGCCGTTGTTGAGGCTGGTATTAAAGAAATAATAATTATAACAGGACATTTATCTGAGCAATTTAATTTGTTATTAAAAAAATATCCAAACATTAAATTAATATATAATGACAAATATAATGAAGCAAACAATATTTCTTCAGCGTATTTAATTAAAAAGAAATTTGCTAATTCATATGTATTAGAATCAGATTTAATTCTTTACAATAAAAATTTAATAAGAAAATATGAATATAGATCTAATTATTTAGGTAGGTATGTTTCATATACTGATGACTGGTGTTTAGATACTAAGAAGGGAATAATTGTTAAAGAAAAAATAGGTGGATGCAATTGTTATCAAATGCAAGGAATAGCTTATTTTGATTCAAATGATGCGAGCCAAATGGAAAAAAATAATACAGCGGTATATAATTCTCCAGGAGGTAAAGAAAAATATTGGGAGCAAGTATTTTTTGAAGATTATAAGAGTCATTATAAAATTGCTATTAGAGAATGCAAAGAGGGGGACATAGTAGAGGTTGACACATTTAATGAACTAAAAAAAATAGATAAATCTTACGATAAAGAATATTAAAATAGTAAACCCAAATGAGGTTTACTTTTTTTAATATGTTTTTATAAAGGGTATTATTAATTATTATTCTATAATCGATAAAGAAGATAATGTATAAAAAATATATGGTTTTTATAACAATATGTCGAGTTTAGTTGAATTATATATTATTCTATACTATAATTAAAAAGTGGTTTTTGTATCAATATAATTATAGAATTGATCAAAGGAAAAGTTTATATTGTTGCTTATTTGAGAGGTACAAAATGAAAAAAAGGAATCTTTTGTTTATTGCTCCATTATTCTTTGGATATTATAAAGAGATAATTGCTGAATTAGAAAAAAAGAATTATAAGGTTGATTATGTATGTGATTCACCAAGTAATTCAAATGTTTTTAAAGCAATAAATAGAATTAGCAAAAATTTAACCAAAATAAAAAATAAAAAATATTATGAAAATAGTATTTTACCAAATATTATAAACAAGAAATATGATATTGTTTTTGTTATAGTTGGAATGACTTTTTCAATTCCTATAGAAATGTTTGAAGAATTAAGGAAAAGGAATAATAGTGCAAAATTTATTATGTATCAATGGGATGGAGAAAAGAATATTGAATATGTAAAAAAATATCATAAATATTTTGATAGAATATA
>CADCRC010000097.1 GCA_902803795.1 uncultured Erysipelotrichaceae bacterium
GCAAGAGATTCAAGTAATATACCAACAATACACTTATTAACTTTATATTGTCCCCAATTAAATATTTTTTTAAATTTCTTCATAACATACCTCCAAACAACATCATACTAATATATCACAATTATTAAATATAATTAATCTTTTTTTAAATTAAATTTAATAAATGCATATAAAGAACTTAATAGTTCTCCAGAAGTCGCCAAAACACCACTATATGCACCAATACATATTTCATAAATAATTAATATTATAGTTGCACAAATATTACCTAATCTAATTATTTTTAATTTATTAATCCATAAAGAAATAGAATAAATAGATGTTGCAATAAAAGGAACCAAACTAATAACTCCATTATATGAAAATAATGTACAAATAAGCATAACAAGTAATAACATAAATAAATATACAAAATCTATTTTACTATTTTTATATAATATATAATTTCTAAATATACAAATAATATTTATAAAAAATCCACTTATACCACCAAGTAATAAAAACTGTAATGCATAAAATAAACTAGAAAGCATTTGTAATTTTAAAAGATACTTTTTTCTATTTTTTCTAAAACTTAGCATCAAACATATTAAAGCAAACACACCAAATAATTGAGCTATAATAAATTTTATATCTATATTCATATATTATCAACTCTAGCACTAATTCCACAAGGAAAAAACAAATTATCTCTAAAGCAAAAAACTATATCATCAACAACAATATCACCATTAAAATAATTACTTAGTTTTGTTTCTAATATATTATATAATATAGGCTTATTAATATCTCCACTATATGTATTAACAATCAAAAACAATGGATTATCACTAAGAAGGCAACTACATAATTCAATTAACTCATTTAAATTATCTTTTATATTCCAAACTTCATGATTATTACCAATTCCATAACTAGGAGGATCCATAATAATCGCATCATATTTCTTTTCTCTTCTAATTTCTCTTTTCAAAAATTTAACAACATCTTCACATATAAACCTAACATTTTTCTCATCTAAATTATTTAATCTTATATTATCTTTAGCCATATTAATTGCACTCTTAGAAGAATCAACATGAGTAACTATAGCTCCTGCACTCATCATAACACATGTGGAACAACCACTATAAGCAAACAAATTTAAAACACGTATATTTCTATTACTATTAAGAATTTTTTCTTTTTCATATTTCCAATTTACTACCTGTTCAGGAAAAATACCAGTATGTTTAAAACCAAGTTCATATACATAAAATTTTAAATCATCATAATCTATAGTAAATCTAGAAGGAACTTTCTTTCTATTTACCCAATGTCCTGATTTATTCTTATCTCTAATATATATAGCATCATATTCTTTATTTTTTATATCACAATAAGACCACATACAATTAGGATCTGGTCTTAAAAACTTATATTTACCCCATCTTTCAAGTTTATATCCATCTGAAGCATCTATTATTTCATAATCATTTAATCTTGCTTTTATCAATTTGTAAACACCTTTCCATAAGTAGTAATCAAAGTATTACCATTATAAGCTAAAATATAATCCCAACTATCCATTAAAGCATTATCTCTTTTAAATTCATATTCACATTCAATATCAGCATAAGCAGAACAATCATCTGAATTTAAAGCAACACTTCTAAATAATTCATTATCTGTTATAGCATACGAACTAGCTTGAGAATTATAAGAGTAATTAAAATCTCTAATTGGAGTAGTTATCTTAGATGAAAAAGCAGCTTCTTTAGTACCTTTTATTACATATACTTTTTTTCGAGAATAAGAAGATTTATTAGAATCAGTTTTAACTTCTTCTTGAGCAACCGTATAAATAAATATACGTCCATCTCCCCTAAGAACAAAATATTGATTACTAGTAGAATCATCTTTAATAACTTTAATAACACTCGCATCATCAAGTAACAATCTATATAATTCATAATTATTATCATCTATAGTAACTTGAGAATATCTCTCATTCTTACCACTTGATTTCAAATAATATAAATTATTATCAGTCCCTCTAAAAATAGTATTATTAAAAATAGATACAATACCAATAGAACTTTCCATTAATCTACAATTTTGCCCATCTGAATATTTTTGAGACAAAGAAATTTCATATATTTTACTATCATTAGTTATCATATAACTATTACCAGGATCAAAAAAAACAATTGTTTCATACTCAGTATCATCTTTATTTTCCGCAAGTATCGCATCACAAACAAAAGAAGAATTTGAAAGAGAAAACCCAGCATGTCTAATATTTCTAGTTATATCTCCCTCACAACCACACAACAAAAAAACTATAAAACATATTATAAATAATTTGACATATTTCATATAATCACCTACTAATTACATTATAATATATTTTTTTATATTTTTTATATTTTTATTCTAAAAACATCTATCTTTTACAAATCGTTTTGGTTCAATCTCAGAACTAAATATAACTCTATTATTATTATCTAATTTAAATTCTTGTCCTATAACATCCTCAACATTCTCAAAATATTTTTTAATTAATTCATTACTATTTTTACTATAAACTTTATTATTATATCTATCAATATCAACAAATTCATCTCTATTTAAATCTATATACTTAATATTATCCAACAATTTATATAATTTAGTATTTATTAAATCAAACTTACCATTATTACCATATTTATCCAAATAAGATAAATAATAATAATCACCTTTATTTAAAACATCTAACTCAGATATAGCTAAACTAGTATTTAATACTTTTGATTTTATAGTCTTCTCAAGTAAAGATCTTACTATATTATATCCATTATAATAAATATATTTATTCATAAGTCCAGCATTATAATATAATATTCTAACTGCATCTTTATATTTAACACCAGACTCATTTAAAGAATTACTACTATTTTTATTAAAATCAACATCCAATAATAATCTATATAAAACATCTGTATTATTTAAATAATTATAATTTTTCATCTCCTCATCAGAAAATTTAGCTAACTTTATAGCATCTTTTTCTAAATTCAAAGAATTAATTTTATCAGTTAAATCCACATAAACTACAAGTGTTTCTAAATTAATCAAATCATAATTAGACAATCCTATATTATTATTATACATATCAATAGTCTCATTAATACTATATTCTTCTTTACTATCAACACTATAACCAATACTAGCAAAACCAAGTAAACTAGCCATAGATAAAACAGATATTTTTTTATACAACTTTAAATTTTTCATATTTACCCCCTAATAAGTACCTTCTGCTTAACTTTATTATCTAATAATTTATACACACTAGAATTAATAACTAAATTACTAACACATTTTCTTTTATCAAAAATATCATCTAATATCAAAGGCTCTAAATCACACAATAATTCTCCATTTTTATCAACAATATTAATAGAAACATCATCCTTCTCAAATGTCCCCATTCCACTCCTAGACTTAAGAAAATTATTATACTGTCTATTATTCCTAACACATATTGGAACATCTCTCTTATTACTAAATAAGCCATTTCTTATAAGCAATGAATCCTGCCAATCAGGCGATATTTCTTTAGAAAAATCAATATATGAAACATGTCCATCATCTAATTTAATATCACATATTGCATGAACACCAGAATATAAAACTTCAGATTCAATACCAAAATAATTATATAGATTAGAAAGTCCAATAGAAAGACCTGTACATGTAGCATATTTATCATTAATTAAACCAAACATATCACTATTATGAAGACCATATATTTCACAGTTATTTTTAAAATTATTTCCACTTTTATCAAATCCAAACATATTATAGCCATGTTCATAACAATGATAATAATAAGTATCTAATTTATAATAATCATAAATATACTTAATTACATTTATAGCATCTTTATCTATAACATTCATAATTATATCATTTTTTAGCTTATTAACATTATTAACAAGCTTAATGATATCATCATAACAAATATTTTTAGTAGGACAATCAATATGACCATCTAATTTTATATTAATAAATTTATTTAAAAACATAATTTCTTCCAAATTATAATTATTTAATTTAGAACCATAGCTAAATTTTATAACTTTATCATCATAATTAGCTAATTCTTCTTTATTCATTTTAACAATATAAAAAGAATTACCTTTTTGAAATAAATACTTATTAGGTTCAAAAAAAAATCTAGTATAATAAATATTATTTTTATCTAATTTACAAAAGTCATTATATCTAACATTCTCGACATTATAAATAACTCTATTCTTCTTTTTAATCTTCATATATCCCCCATAAATTAGACTATATTATACTACATAAAAAATCATTTGTAAACAAAAGAAAAACCAACAAAAACGTTGGCTATATAATATATTTATTGAATAATATATGGATTAGTTACACTTCCATTACCATCAGATATAACATTTGTTGAAGACAATGATATAATAGGTCTTATACCAATTTCAGAAATATCTACAACTACCCAATCATTATTTCCCGAATAATTAACATAAAAATTACAATCAAAAATAAAATTATAATAATTTTTTTATTTTTTTATCTAACACATAAAAACATAACTTCTCCTCAATTATCTAAAAATAATTATATATACAAAGATACTTTAAATCAATATAGATAATAAAAGAAATAGTATTTTACATTAATACATTTGGAGCAAATATCATAAGTAGACCTAATATAAGCATTATAAGTCCACCAATTAAATGTGAATATTTTGTATATTTATTAGAAATACCTTTTATTTTTAAAGTCTTAATCGCAATAAAAAATATAATAATATCATCCAATAAGAAACATAAAATATAAATAATCATATATAAACCATATTCAAAACCATTTAATTTATTAAAAGATAATATTTCAGTAAATATAACAGGTAAACCAAGAGAACATAATAATTCTAATATATTTACAGAACACGCAAGTAATATAATACCAATCAAAGAAATAATAAAACTCTTTTCTTTAACAATCTTCTTTATATTATCAATTATTGTCTTTCTTTGTTTAGTATTTGTAACATCACATCCTATATCATCATCACTATTTATAATTTTTAAATATCTATATATATTATAAACACCAAGACAAATAGAAACAATAGCTATAAACATTCTAATTAAAACAATCTTAGATAAAAACATAGCTAAATTAAGCCAAGAAACCATAAAAAGCAAATAAATAATTCCACTAGTTAATATAAAACAACTACCTAATATAATAAGTCTTTTTTTATCCTTCATTCCAATTAACATAGATATTAAAAATACAAGTATCCACATAGCACATGGATTAAATCCATCAACAAGTCCAAGTACAATAGAAAGTAGTGGTAAACTAACACTTTTAGAATCTATATTTCCAAGTATTGGTACATTATATATTTTAGTATTACTCTTTTCTATAGTACATACTTTATCATCACAACTAACCTTATCTTTATTTTTTGCATCAACACAAGTAAAAGATAAACAAATTAAAAATATAAATAATATAATTAAACTTTTATTTTTCAATATTATCACCTAAAAACCTCTTTATTTCATCAATATTTTTTTCTCCAACAATTCTATCTATTTCCTTATCACCAGACATAATAATATAAATTGGTAACTTATCACCAATATGATATTTTAATGCCTCATCTAAATCTTCATCAGTATTTATTTCAATATTCTCATATTTAGATTTTAAATCATTTAATTTATCAAATTTCTCTTCCATAATCATACAAGACATACAACCATATCTAGTAATTTTAATTAATTTATTCATAATAATACCTCCACACTAATTATATAATATATTATATTAATATTTTATAAACTTTTAGTTTAATCATATAAATTGTTAGTTTAATAAATATATGCTACAATAACTAATTAACAAAGGAATAATCAAACTTTATTTATTAATATAATAATGATAAAATAAAAATAGATAAAATGATTCATAGGGAGAACTAAATGAAAAAAAAAATAATAATAGTAGGCGCAGGTCCAAGTGGTGTTGCCGCAGCACTTAAACTGATTAAATCAAAAAAATATGAAGTTTTTATATTTGAAAAAGAAAATGAAGTTGGAGGAATATCAAGAACAATAAATTACAAAGGAAACAAAATTGATATAGGTGGACATAGATTTTTTACTAAAGATGAAGAAGTATTAAACTTTTGGAAAGAAATAATGCCTCTTCAGGGAAAAAAAGCATTTGATGAAAAAGAAGAAAATATATATGAAGGAGAAAAAGATCCAAATAAAGAAGACAATGTTCTTTTAAAAAGAAGAAGAATTTCTAGAATATATTATATGAATAAATTCTTCGAATACCCTATAAAAATCAATAAAACAACCATTAAAAACTTAGGAATAATAAATACTATTAAATGTGCTTTCTCATATTTAAAAGCATGCATAATAAAGAAAAAAGAAACAAATCTAGAAAATTTCTACATTAATAGATTTGGAAATAGATTATATGAAATGTTTTTTAAAACTTACACCTATAAAGTATGGGGAAAATATCCAAATGAAATAGATGCATCATGGGGAAAACAAAGAATAAAAGGTATATCAATAAAAGCAGTTATTAAAAACGCATTAGGCTTAACAAAAGAAAAAGAAACATCACTAATAGAAGAATTTTATTATCCAAAATATGGTCCAGGTCAAATGTATACAGAAATATCAAAACAATTTCAACAATTAGGTGGAAAACTTTTTTTAAATTACAAACTAATTTCAATAAATAAAGATTTTAATACCGCAACATTTAAAGCAAAAAATAAAATAGAAAAATATAAATTTGACTATATTATATCAAGTATACCAATAGTTGATTTATTAAATACATTTGATTTCAAAGTACCTAAAAACATAAAAGAAATATCAAACAACCTACCATATAGAAGTTTCATAACAATTGGACTATTATGTAAAAAAATAAATATTAAAAACAATTCAAAATATATAACCTTAGGAAACATAATACCCGATTGTTGGATATATATACAAGATAAAAATATTAAAATGGGAAGACTTCAAATATTTAATAATTGGTCCCCATATTTAATAAAAAATAATAAAACAAATGACAAAATATGGTTAGGATTAGAATATTTTGCAGATGAAGATGACAACTTTTACAACAAACCAAAAAAAGAATTAATAGAATTTGGAATAAATGAGTTAGAAAAAATGAATTTTTTATCAAAAGAAAACGTACTAGATTCAATATGTATAAAACAAGAAAAAGCATATCCAGCTTATTTTAATTCTTATAAAAACTTCGATAAAGTAAAAGAATATTTAAATAAATTTGAAAATTTATATTGTATAGGTAGAAATGGACAACATAGATATAATAATATGGATCACTCAATAATGACTGGATTAGAATGTGCAAAAAATATAATTAACAATAATAAAGATAAAGCAAACATATGGAATATAAATACAAAGGAGGAATATCATGAAGAAAAAAATAATAAAAATATTAAAAGCATATAACCCACAACCCTATATATCTTCTTTATTCTTATTAATACCAATAGTATTAGTTCTTATTAGATCAACAATATTAGATAATGATATATGGTTCATTCTAGCCTTAGGAAAAAACATACTAAAAAAAGGTTTTACCATAGTAGAACCATTAAGCATGCATCAAGGATTAAGATATCTACCACAACAATGGGCAAGCTCTGTAATATTTTACAATACATATAAATTACTAGGTCCAATAGGATTATCTATCATATTAATATTATCATCTTTATTTATAATATATATAATATATAAAATAGTTATGCTTATAACAAACAATAAAACAAATCTTGCTATAATATCAATTACTCTCCCTATGATTTTTCTAACAACTCTCTCATTTATTACACATAGACCGCAAATATTTTCACTAATATTAATATTAATGGAAATACATTCTCTAGAAACATATGTAGAACAAAATAATCCAAAATACTTATTAATAATATTATTACTATCAACATGTATGGTAAACATGCATGCTTCTAACTTTATAATGATAATACTAATAATAATTCCATATATAATAGAAGCAATAATAAAAAAGAAATATAACCCATTACCATTAAGAATAACCCTAATATTTATACCAGTATTTGGACTAATAAATCCATACGGAATTGATGCAATAACATATGCAAAAGGTTCATTTAGTAATACAATAAATACAATGATAATAGAAATGAGAAATTTATCAATAAACAATATATTTGGAATAATAATTACATTATACATACTTATAATAATAATAATCACAATATATAAAAGAAAAAATATAAACATAAGATTTCTCTTATTAACAATAGGAACACTTATAATGACTCTAATACATATAAAATCATTTATATATTTTGCTCCAATAAGTTCAATAAGTATATCCTACTTTCTTTCAAAAGACTACAAAAATCCAAAGAAAATACCTCTTAATAAAAATAATAAAACTAACTATATAATAATATTAATATTTTGTATATTATTATCAACCATTGTAACAATAAAAGGAATATATCAATTTAATACATATAATAATAAATTAGAAAAAGGAATAAATAAAATTCTAACTATTGAAAAAAACAACAATAATATTAAAGTATCAACAAACTTCAACAATGGAGGTTATATAGAATTTAGAGGACTAAAAAGTTATATAGATCCAAGAGCAGAAGTATATCTAAAATCTAAAAACAGAAGAAAAGATATTATAGAAGAATACAATAATATTAAAACAAAAAAAGATACAAATATAAAAAAATTTATAGAAAGATATAACTTTGATTATTTTGTAGAAGAAAAAAATAATACATTTATTGATTATTATTTAAAACAAAATAATTATCCAATAATTTATGAAGATAAAAATTATACAATATATAAAAACATATGAATCATCAATCATATGTTTTTTATAATCTAACCTATTTTATTTAAGTCAGCAGCTTTATATTTACAAGATTTATCTCCTTCAGTAAATATCTTAGTTTTAATTCTATAAACAACGTTTTCTACAGCCAAACCTTTACTCTTTAATATATTTATATCATAATTTGTTTTATTTAAAATATTATATTTATAAACAAATTCCTCAGCATTATAATAATCTTTACCATCTTTATCTTTATATCCAACCATTGACTCAACATTATCCCCACTTTTAGATTTTACTGTCCAATCAGTAACATAATAAACATCAACTTTTTCATTAGATAAAGTAAATCTATCAATCAAAAAATTTCCACATTTTAGAGTAACAATTGAATCAGCACCAATAAATTCAACTTTAGATGCAAATTCATCACATTTCTCAGATTGATTAAACGGATTTTTAATTTTTAATTGATCAGTATCAAACATTTCTTTTAAATATATCTTAAACTTTTGATCTTCCATATTATAATTATAAGCAGTTTTACCAAAAGATCTAGCATTAGTAATCAAAACATTATATTGATTAACATCTTGATTAGAACCAATAAATCTATAAACAATATAAACAATAATTATAATAACAACAAGAATTATCGCAGCAAATTCATATCTAATTACACCTCTATGATTTAAACTCACCATATTAAGCCTCTTTTCTATATTTTATACTTAAATTATCAAGAGTTTTTTCAACTTCTTCCTTTGATTCTTTATATTTACCTGCAAAAAACAATCTTGATGCCTTAGTCAAATCTAAATCTAAACTTGGTATTTTAGTTCTATACCTATTTCCAAATACAATCAAATCTTCAACATATTGAGCATCTTTAACCATATCAAGCGATGTAGAATATAATTTTAAAACTAAATCTCTCGCAGTGTCTACTCTAACATTTAATGTTCCAATAGAAATTGGAGATTTAGAAAGTTCTAAATTAACTTGCTTAATCGCATCATTTGCTTCTTCAAGTTGAGTAAAATATTCTTGAGTTATAACAGGTAAATTACCTTCTCTAATTTTCTCTTTAGAAATCTTTAAAAATTTATTAATCTCATCTAATTGTTCTCTTGCTCTAGACTCATCATCATATAAATTACCCAAAGACAACAATAATTCATTAAAACTATCATCTAATTGATTTAACTCTTTAGATAAACTTTCAATATCTTTACATAAACTACTATATGGTGTCTTACCTTCATCTTGTTTAAATATAAGTTCATGATAAGTATTATTAATTAAATTTAATGTATTCTTAGTATCTTTTAATTTTACAAGATCATCGTCTTTTAAATCATACATATTTTTTATATTATCTATTTCATTCATTACATCATCAGTTAACTTATTAATATTAGATAATTTAACAGAAAAATCTTGATTAGTTTGTTCATATAATTTTCTAGATAATCTTTCTCTTTCAAAATCAATAAAATATGAATCATAAAATTCTAGTATTTCTTTCAAATCAAACGTTGCATTTTCAAAATTTAATATTTTAACTCTATCAAATATTTCTTTAATTCTCTTTTTAGTCTTTTCAATATTATCTTCTAATTTTAAATATTCCAAAGGATACTTATCTTCAATCATATCATTATAATTAAGTTCAACTTCCTTCATTCTACTAGGTATTGCATCATTAATTAATACCACAACATCAGGAGTCTCTCTAATAACAATTTCCATATGAGTAACCATAGAATCAATTGCTTTAACTATATGAACAACCTCATCATAATCATTATTATCCATAACTTTTTCAAAATCTTGAAAATATTTTTCTATATTAGATAATTGTAATTCAATAGAATCAGCAATCTCACCATATGATAACTCATGTTCTTTAAATCTATTATTTAATAATCTATATTTTCCTTTTAACTTTATAACAATACTTCTATATTTTTCTTCAGATTTAGTAACTTCTTTTATCTCATCAAGTAAATGATTACTAGACTCTCTTATCTTATATAATTCAAGTTCAATATAATTAGCATTACTATTAAATGACTCATAATCTTTCTTATCTAAAAAAACATCTAAATCTATTAACATATCATCTACTTTAACAAATTTATTATCCCTAATATCATTTAATTTATCATTCCATTTATTATATTGAGTCTCCATTCTATCATTTTTTATAATAGGTTCAACTCTAGATAACTCTAATGAAATAGGAATAGAAGCAATAGTATTTCTAAATAATTCTAAAGATTCTATCTTCTTTAAAGCTTTTTTTCTTTTTCTTCTTTTAATAAATATAAATAAAAGTATTAAAGATAACACTAAAACAACAGCAATTATAATATAGATCATATATTTTTTATCCATTATCTCTACCCACTTTCATATTCTTCATTTTAACATATATTTTTTATTTATAAAAGACATATATAAATAATTTTCAAAAATATGAAAAAAAATAAATTAATAAACTAACTATCTTTCACCTCATAATCATAAGTAGGAGTTAATGAATCATACCATGTCCATAAAGATCTCTCTTTTCCTAAAGCATAAGGATAGTTTTCTTCTATATATTTTCCTAAAACTTCATTCTTTTCTAATAAAGCAAATATAATTTTACTATGATCTTCACCATTATTTAATAAATGTTCATCAACTACTCTTAAAACATAAGACATTATAGGATAATAAATATTAATACCATATGTCCATAATCTTACAGAATATAAAAACTTATGTTCTTCATAATTAAGATTTGGATCAATAAATATCTTCTTTAAAACTTTAGATTTTAAAAATAAAAATCCATCAGAAATAAAAGGTGTTAAAAAAGGATGTTTCTTTTTAGATAGTTCAATATCATTATTATCATCAAAAACAGGTAAATTATTAGAAAATTCCTTAAAAGATTTTACTTTATTATAATAACAATCTTTAAGTCCACCATATCCAACATCATCATTTGTATACCAAACCCAAGAAGTAAGAGCAGAACTATTTCCACATCCTCTTAAATTCTCACATAAATATTTATCCCATTCAGATAACAATCTCATACCAGAATCAATAATCAAAGTATTAGTATTATCATTTAATTTTACACTAAGCATAGATAATATTTGACAATAAGATGTTCCTTCATCAAAATGAATAATATCTTTTATATTAGGATTATCGAATTCTAAATTATTAGAAATAGTACCAATAATAAATTTTATACGTTTTGAATTACTGGCATTCTTCATAGCAACTTCAACACATTTATTATAATCATTGAATAAATCTACAACAAGTACCTCTATTTCTATTTTTAAATCTTCTTTCTTATTGGATACCTCATCAATAATTCTTCTTTGATAATAAGAAATTTTATTTTTTAATATATTATTATAATAATCCCCTGTTTCACAATTCATATACACAATTTTATTTTTAAAATCTATTCCAAACTTATCTTCATATTCTTTTAAAGTCCTATCTTTTCCTAAAACAAACTCTCCTAATTCTCCATTATCTTTTTTTATTCCAATAAGTTTCATAAATCTATCTTTTTCTATATTCATTTTATTATCAACAGATGCAAAACGTTTAATTTTTCTATTATATTGATGATATATATAACATACACCCATATTATATACATTCCATCCATTAGTAAACAATCTAAGACTTACCGCAATCTCATCACCATAGAAAAACATTTTAGGATCATTTTTAACTTCTTTATGAACATCACTAAATGAAAAAAAGTTTGCAGCCGAAATAAAAGCACTTCTTTTTCTAGCTTTATCATCATCTTCATTAATAATGATACTACCTTTATAAAGAAAATAATCTGACTCATCTTCATTATGAAAATAATTTCCACACATTACAGTACCAGAAGAAGGATTATCAAAAATCGGATCATCCAAAGGAGCATCAATCATACCATCAGTATAATCAGGAGGATAAAAAGAAATTATAGCTTTTTTATCATTAAAAGATAATAAATTTTCAATCATCTTAGTATCCCAATGCTTAACAAATCTCATATGAGAATCAATCTGATAAATATATTTTTCATCTTCAATCAAACCATGACACAAATATCTAGCATAACATGAACCTCTTGTCTGGGCATCACTTAAATAAACTAACTTACAATTCTTATATTTTTTTAACTCATTATAATCAGTAACATCATCTCCCTGATAACAAATTCCAAAATAAACTCTATCTTTATTATCAGCTTGAATAATTGCACTATTAACTGTTTTTAAAAGCTCTGGATCACAATATGATGCTATTTCAACTAAAATCTTATCATTCAAATTATCATTTACATCATCTCTAAGCATTATATCACCTTAAAACATTATAACATTAATTATGAAAATTAAAAAGCAATAAAAAACATTTATAAAACAGATTGACAATAACATCAATATACATTATAATAATTCATGCAATTTGGTAGCAGTTTTTAAATATTGTGATGTGTCATTTTATAGTAACTTAGCTACAAAAGCGAAATAAATTTGAAAAGACACCCTACAATATTGTAAAAACATGCTGTTGTAGGAAGGAGAAATTTTATGGCAAGATATACTGGATCTTCATACAAACAAGCAAGAAGAGTTGGATTTTCAATCAGTGAAACTGGTAAAGAATTAGCTAAACGTCCTTATTTACCTGGACAACATGGTAGAGATAGACATGCTAAATTATCAGATTATGGTAACCAATTAAAAGAAAAACAAAAATTAAGATTTATGTATGGAGTTAATGAAAGACAATTCAAAAAAACATTTAAAGAAGCAGAAAGAATGGCTGGAGTTCAAGGTCTTAACTTACTAAGATTATTAGAATCAAGACTTGACAATATTGTTTTTAGAATAGGATTTTCAACAACTAGAAGAGGTGCAAGACAACTTGTAAATCATGGACATGTAACAGTTAATGGTAAAAAAGTTGACATACCATCTTATAGAGTTAAAGTTGGAGATGTAATTTCATTAAGAGAAAAAGATAGAAATATGACTATTGTTACAAATTCTTTAGAAAAGATAAATAAAAGAGTTGACTATATTTCATTTGATTCTTCTAAAATGGAAGGCAAACTAGTAAGACTACCTGAAAGAGGAGAACTAAATGCAGATATAGATGAAGCAATGGTAGTTGAATTCTATAGTAGAGTTTAAAAAAGAAATTCTCAATCGAGAATTTTTTTTATATTATTATCTACTATCAACTATACATGAATCAATACAATATTAAAACTATTAGATTTTAAACATCTAATAGTTTTAGTAATTTATATATAAGTATTTTTTATTTTTTTTATAAGTATAAGTAAGTATATGAGTATCTTTTATAAGTATA
>CADCRC010000098.1 GCA_902803795.1 uncultured Erysipelotrichaceae bacterium
GTAACAGCAATAATGAGTCCTATATTATTCCCATTGATATAAATGAAAATGGCGAGTATGAATTAAAAATAGATTTTGCTGATATGAGCAACACAAGAGTGGAAGAACACAGCAATTCCTTTTCGAAGTAAAAAACAGAAATAACCGTTTTAAAACATTTATAAAACTCTCAACAGAAACAGGTTTAGAAACTTGGATGATTGATATGAATTTTGAACCAGATGGAGTTTCATTATTATCATGTAAAAATACAACTAATGAGGATATAAAAGATTAAGATATTATGATGTTTATTTTCTATAACCCCTTAGGCTAGCTACTGTACAAGCTGCAGTTGAAAGATATAGAAATCCAGAAAAAAGAACAGCTGGAAGTGTAAAATAAGAAAAAAGTTATTCGAATTATAAAAAATTAACAATAGTCATTAATACGATTATTGTTTTTTTTATTGTTGTCGTTTTTTACTTTTTCTCATCAATAAAATCTAATTTCATTATAAAATATGCTATAATTATATTCGTAAAGTAAGGAGGCATAAATATGGATGAAAATTTTTCATCACAAGCAGTAATAAATAATGAGTTTGATTACTCAAATATAGTTCCTAACGTTGAAATGATTTCATATTTAGTACAATATTGTGACCAGGTATATAAACAATTAATAAAATTAGTAGAAGAGGACGAAGAAAAAAATAAACAATTTAAATCTGAATATAAGGAGTGGAATTATAAGAAGTCTTATGGACAACAATTTAAAGTGTTTATAAGAGGGAAAAATTATAATAATATAACATGTAAAGATTATTCTCAATTTATGTCTGCTGTTAATGGGGGGAATCTTAATGCTACAAATGGAGTGGATATTAAATTGTGTATGGATTTTTTCAGAGGCAAAGGTGAAAATATAGTAGAACATGAAAATTCATTTACTATGAGTTTTAAACCATATGATATCACATTTACTAGAAAGTCAAACTATAATGATCCTAATATGAATAAAATTGAAGAACAAATCAATTTAATATTTAAACAATTCCCGGTTGCAAATAGCATTTTTTGTAACAAGTAAAATCAGTAAGAAAAGGAGATATGATTTATGTATAACGATACTATTAAAGTAGCCAATAAAATAATATCTGATACTGATTTAGCAGATATATTTCAAAGAATGGATGAAGAGATAAAAGAAAATCAACAAATATGTAGACAGGAAACAATGGAAAATGAAAAATATGAAAGAGAATATCAACATTGGACAACCAAAGATTTTGAAGGAAGTTTTAGTTGTAAATATAACTTTTATGACGATACAAATATAAATGTTGATAATTACCTATCTTTTATCACTATATTTAATAATAGACTACATGAAGTAAAAGATATGCGGGTTAGATATAGCTATCATTATTGGATTCAAAATGGTAAAGAACTAAAAATGGTTAGTCAACATATCAATATGTCTATTTATGAATATAAGATGGATATTGAAGTTAATTTAAGTAGTGAAGATAAAAAGATGGACGATATTTATCAATTGATTAAAGAACGAATTCTCAAATCGCCAGAAAGATATGATAGAGTTATAAAGAAGAAAAATTCTATAGCAAATAAAATTGGTTTTGCTTCAGGAATAATACCAAGTTTAATCATTTGTACATTATTAGCATTTGTTCCAGCAATTAGACAAGCGTATGGAACAACTTATGTTTTATTTCCTATTGCAGCAGTAATTTTAGCATTTATGATAGGAAATACTGTATTTAGTGGGAAACTTGATAGACTTTATTCTTCAATTGTTCCAGAAAAAAAGTATGCAGGGTATGATTCAAAAAATTATAAGAGTATTTATAAAGATGATATAGAAAAATATGTTGAAACTAGTGAAATAATAATTGGTAAAAATATCGATAATATTAAAAATAGAAAAGAAATTGTAGAATTAGAAAAAAAATATAGCAGTTATATCCCAAAAGAATTAATAGCTTTATTGATATTATCAATTGTGATGATATTAGTTGGTAAGTTTATTTAATTAATAAATGTAATTAAACTGATAAAGGCTAGAGAAATCTAGTCTTTTTTATGATATACTTTTAATGGAGGTAGTAAAAATGAAATATGAAATTAAAAGTGTATCTTTAGAAGATAAAGATAAACTATATAAACTATTACAATTTGCGTTATATGATGGATCTCAGTATATAGATAATGATATAAATAAGCAATGTATATTTGAATATGATTGGTTTGATAATTATTTTACCGATGATGATAGAAATGCCTATTTTATAAAAAACGGAGATGAATATTTAGGTATGGCTATGGTTAATGAAAATTTGAAATTTAATAACGGGGGAAAATCTATAGCTGAATTCTTAATAATGCCAAAATATAGAAGAAATCATATTGGTAAGAAAGTAGCATATGATATATTTGAATTATTTAAAGGTGATTGGGAAGTTCAACCAATGGAAAATAATCCGATAGCATATTCGTTTTGGAAAAATATAATAAATGAGTATACAAGTGGAAATTATATAGTAAAAAATGATGGAGTAGAAGATGTCTTCATTTTTAATAATAAATAGATAATAAGATTGTGATAGTTGTA
>CADCRC010000099.1 GCA_902803795.1 uncultured Erysipelotrichaceae bacterium
GATTTGTTAGTTGAACTAGAATTAGAAGATGTCTTCTTACCACCAGCAGACTGTTTAGAAACAACCTTAGAATACTTACTATTATTCTCTGGCAATTTAGCAGCCTTATTATTTAAATTAGTAACAATAAATGCATTAGAAACTGTTCTACCACCATACTCACCACCAGCTGAAGGATAATTATATAAGAATCCACCAAGAGACATAGTAGTTGATGCACCACCATCTAAGTTAGCAGCATTATATGCATCATATCTCAATAATACTTCAATAACATCATTCATTGTTGCTCCAATAGAATAACCAGGAAGTCTACCATCTATAACTAAAAATAATACAATTCCATCTTGTCTTTGAGCAATAACAGTTCTAGGTGCAGTACCCCATCCTCCATCACCATGAATTTTAGATACATTACCATTAACAATCAAATTAGGTCCAAATTCAACTGCATCCCACATACCTTGAGAAATTGCAGTATTAGGATCTAAATCAGTAAGCCACATTTTATGATCTTTAGTAAATCCAATTAATTGACCACTACCACCAGGATGTGTCCAAATAAGTTGTCCATCTTGGATTATTGCACCATATGGAATCGAACCATTACCCCATCCATCAAGATCTTCAAAACCTCCACCATTTATACCAACAAGTCCATTATTATTTTTAACTAAATTATTAACGCTTTCACCAACAATACCAAGTTTAGAAGACACAGCTAATTCAACATCAGCAGGATCATATATAACAGTCAAATATCCTTTAAAAGATGGTTCATTTATACTAATAATTTTAAAAACATCATTACCTTTTTCTTTAGTACATAAATCTTTTTCATATTCAGATGAATATGTCTTCTTATTACATCCACCACCTATAGTAATATTATCCAAATTCATCTCTTCAGTATTTTGTTCAATATAATTTGCAGACATTATTTTATTAATTACATCAGATGAATATAACATATAAGCTAAATATTTATGAGACATTGTAGTCATCGCAGTTGGAATCCAAAAAGTCTTAAAAGCAGTAGTATTTATAACAAACATAACAACAACAACAAAAATATCTAATAAAAATATTATTTTAGTATACCATCTAGTTTTAAATTTTCTTTTTTTCTTTTTATCTTTCATACCCAACAATTCTCTTTCTTCCTTATTCACAATAAATCACCTACTCAATAGTATATGGATTATCAAATGTACCAAGTCCTTTAGATAACTTATCTTTCTTTATACATACAACAGGAACAACATTATTTTTATTCAAAATAGGAGTTTTACCAACCATACCACTATTATTATATATATACACCTCATCACTTACATTAGATGTAAAATTAATCAAAGGATAACCTGTAAGAGAAACATCATCGTTATTATAGTCAAATAAATTAGGAATACTAACTTTAGTAAATGAAGTATCATTATATATATTTAAATAATTATAACTAGATTCAGTACTTATCTCACCTACATAATTATCACAATTTTCTAATTTATCTGCATAAGATAATGTCTTATAATAAGTAGTATTTAAATATTCAGCAATAGAACCTTTATCATTTATTAAATATTTTGAAGATTCATCACTATACATATGCAATAAATTAGATTCATTTGATTTAACATAATCAGTTAACCTCAATTTCAATATTATATCATTATCTTGAATAATTTTCCAGTTATCATTACCTAATTTAACATATTGATCAGATCTATTATCATTATTAGAATTAATTAAATATGGATCATCTTTAGAACCAGAACCTCCAGCTATCATCATTTTATTTTTAAAAGTAATAACAGGTCTAATACCATAAATATCTGTTTTACCACAAGTTGATATTCCACCATCTGTATCTACAATCAAATTATTTCCAGTAGAATCCTGTCCTAAAGCATAAAAATACTTACCTATATTTAAATAACTCTTAGCTCCACCCGCTTTAATATAATCAGATATAGAAATAATTGAAACATAATCTTTATTAACTTCAGAAGAAACAGAAACCTTATTATCTTTAGTAACTTTATCAATAGAATATTTAGTTTTAACTAAATTCTTTTTATAATCGTTAAGCATATCAATATATACGCCAGTATAATTATTATTATTAATATTACTATCTATTTTATTTAGCCATATATATATATTACTATTTTTATAATTATTATCATTATACATAAAATTAGCAATATTATCACTACTAACTACAACAACACTACCATCATTATTAATTCTAACTATCCTAAACAATTTATTAGAATATTTTATATAATTTGTCTCAACATTACCATAAAAATAATAACCTTTTTTGTCTTGATGCAAACCTTTTCCAGATGATTGAATAGGATTAGAACTTAATAAAGTAGTTTCTAAATCACCAGATATATTATTTTTCTTATTTAATTTAGTATAATAATAATTAGATCTAAGTCCATAATATATTAAAATAACAATTATTATTACCAAACTACATACATCAAATATAAATTCTTTTTTTCCAATACTTTTCTTTATATTTTTTTGATTTAACTTTTTCTTCACATCTATCACCTACCTTAAAAGTATACCAAAAATATAAAATGTTATCAAGTGTAAAACATTGACTTTATTAAAAATATATGATAAAGTAATTAAGAAATTGGAGGGATAATATGGCAGTTAATATATCAAATAGAAAAGGTAATGTAAAAAACATGAGATCACATGCACTTAATGCAACTAAAAAAAGACAAAAATTAAATCTACAAACATATAGATTATCTAATGGAAAAAAAGTTAGATTATCAACAAAAGAAATTAGAACATTAGAAAAATATAATAAGTAAATTTAATTAGTCTGTGACTAGTTTTTTTATACAAAAAATTATTTTCAATAATAAATATACTTCCACATCGGAAGTATATTTTTATAATAAATTATTATATAAAAACCTCATTTCTATATAGAAACAAGGTTCAAATCAAATAACTCTATTAATTACAAGTATATCCAGCATTAGTATTTATCAACTTAACATTATCATAAGAATCATCTAAAGTAACAATTATATTAGAAAACTCATTACTCTTATGTAATTCATCCATAGTAGAAACATCAAATAAAGATAAATCAACAGCTAAATCAACAAAGAATTGACTATTATCTGTAGCAAGAGTAGCAGTTAATTCATATCCATTAACAGACACAACTAAAGGATTATAAAGAACATACTCAGATTCAATAGTCTTAGTAGTATTACCAGGTACAGTAGGAACAGTAGGAACTGCAGGTGAAACTGGAACAGCATCACTTGTTACATTGCTTTCACTATTATCACTATTTGTAGAAGTACCAGAAGCATTATTAACTACAACTAAACGTTTAGAATATGATTTTAATTTTGATTCAGTAAATTTATAAACAACCTCAGTTGTATAAGATAAATTATTAACAGTATCATTATTAACAATTGAACAAACTAAACTATCTGGATTAGTAACTACATCATTTGGTTCACTAGTTCCACTATTATCAGAATTATCAGTATTTGAAGTATTATTATTATTTGTATTTGTATTTGATTGTGGAACACTAGGAGTAGATGGAACTAAATTAGCACCCTGAATTTGCATAACTAAAACACCAACGATAATTACTAAAGCACCAACTAAAGCAAGAAGCAAAGGTAAATTATTTTTCTTTTTACCAGTTTCGTTAATTGATTGAGGATTAAGAACTTGTCCATTAAGACCTCCCATGCCATTAGGAACTTGTGAAGTAGTTTGTACAGCAAAAGGATCCTGAACTTGATTCACCATATTAGGATCTTGCATTTGTACATTCTGCATATTTGAAACCATACCTGCATTAAGATTATTCATATCACCATTTGGACTAATCATCCCATTATTTTGATTCATCATAGATGGATCTTGCATTTGTGCATCCTGCATATTTGGAACCATTCCAGCACCAGCATTATTCATATCACCATTCGGACTAATCATTCCATTATTTTGATTCATCATATTATTATCTTGATTCATATTATTCACCATACCTTTTTACATTATACAATTAAATTATAACAAATTTTTTTCATAATTCAATGTCAAATCACAAAAAAAACATTTTTTTATGTAAAAAAAAAGAATTAATCATTCTTTTTATGAGAATCAAACTTTTTTCTCTGTTCTGTATTTAATATTTTCTTTCTTAATCTAATATGATTTGGAGTAATTTCAACAAGTTCATCAGAATTAATATAATCAAGAGCATATTCTAAACTTATAGGTCTAGGTCTTTTTAATACAACAGTATGATCAGATCCAGCAGCTCTAGTATTTGTCAATTGTTTGCCTTTTGTAACATTAACAGCTAAATCAGCATCCTTATTTGCTTCGCCTACAATTTGTCCTTCATATACTTCTTCACCAGGTTCAATAAACATAACTCCCCTATCTTCCAAATTACCAATTGAGTAAGCTGTAGATTGTCCCTCATCTACTGAAACAAGAACTCCTAATTTTCTCTCACCTACATTTACATTTTCAATTGGAGCATATTCTTTAAATGTATGATTCATTATTCCATATCCTCTAGTTAAAGTCATAAATTCCGTAGAAAAACCAATTAAACCACGAGATGGTATAGTATAAATTAATCTTGTTTGATTATCTATTTGATTCATAGAATCCATATGACCACCACGTATACCAACCTGTTCAATTACACCACCTAAATAATCCTGAGGTACATCTATTTGTAATTCTTCATATGGTTCACATTCAATACCATCAATTTCTTTAATAATAACTTTAGGTTTACTTACTTCAAGTTCAAATCCTTCTCTTCTTAAATTTTCTATTAAAATACCAAGGTGTAGTTCTCCTCTACCACTAACAATAAAAGATTCATTAGAATCAGGTTCAACATTTAAAGAAACATCTCTTTGAGTTTCACTAAATAACCTATCTCCAATCTTTCTTGCAGTTAAAAATTTACCATCCTTACCAACAAAAGGAGATGAATTAGTACCAAAAGTCATCTGCATTGTAGGAGCATCTATATGTAATTTAGGAAGTGGCAATATATTATTTTTTTCACATAATGTCTCACCAACACTAATATCTGATAATCCAGAAACTGCAATAATATCACCAGCTTCTGCTTCAGTAATTTCAATTCTATTATATCCATAATATCCAAACAATTTTTGAATCCTAAATTCTTTTAAACTACCATCCAATCTAGCACATGTTACCATTTCTCCTAATTTAATCTTACCATTAGAAACCTTACCAATTCCAATTCTTCCAACATATTCATTATAATCAAGTAACGAAGGTTGAAATTGAAGTGGTTTTAAAGGATCTCCATTAGGTTCAGGTATTTCATCAATAATTGTATCCAAAACTTCTTCAAAACCTGGTGTTTGATCTTCCAATTTATCGGAATAAGAACAAGTTCCATTGATTGCAGAAGCATAAATAACTTTAAAATCAATCGCATCATCATCTGCACCTAATTCAATAAACAAATCAAGTAAAGAATCCAAAACCTGATTAACTCTTGCTGCTGGTTTATCAACTTTATTAATTATAACAATAGGTTTAACATGAGCCTCAAATGCCTTTTTTAATACAAATCTTGTCTGAGGCATAGGACCCTCGTAAGCATCAACAACAAGTAAAACTCCATCAACCATATTCATAATACGTTCAACTTCTCCACCAAAATCAGCATGTCCTGGAGTATCTAAAATATTAATTCTAATTCCTTTATAATCTAATGCAGTAGTCTTAGCTAAAATAGTAATACCTCTTTCTTTTTCTAAAACATTAGAATCCATACTTAGATTAGACACATCTTGACTATCTCTAAACATTCCAGAACTTTTTAAAATTTCATCAACCAAGGTTGTTTTACCATGATCAACATGAGCAATTATCGCAACATTTCTCTTATTCATAAAAATACCCTCTTCCTTAAGCACTCGTAGATTATATCATAAATATCAAAAAAAAACTATAAAAAAAAGAAAAAAATGTATAAAAATACATTTCTAAATTCATATGGCGGAGTGAGAGGGATTTGAACCCTCGCAGCAGTTACCCGCTCTACATCCTTAGCAGGGACGCCTCTTCAGCCTCTTGAGTATCACTCCAGAAATCTATTTATATAAATAAATAGATTAATTATTATTTAAATTTAAACAATTATTATAAAAAAATTATGCACTTTCCCAACAAGCTTGCCAACTTCTAGAATCCTCAGATCCAGTAGCATCAGCAACTAAATCCATAACAAATCTAACAATCATTGTTACAAAGAAAACTAATGCACCATAAATAAGTCTTCTAATAAAAGCACTTTGAGCAGACTTAACAGCTTTATCATCACTACTTATCGCAGCTTTAGCTAAATCAACTGAACCAAGTACAATCAACAATATTGGAATACCAATCATAATAACAGGCATTACTGTATGTTTAATAAGTCTCAAAACAACTTGAAGTAACTCATTTCCACAATCAACATCCATTATCATATAATTTCTCACTCCTTACAAATTCATAACATATATTATATATTTATTTTAAAATTATGTCAACGCCTAAATAAACCAAATATGCTTTTATCTTCAACTTTTGTTTCATAACCCAAATAATTACATTTTCGAATAAAATCACTAAATTGAGAATTTCTAATTCTATCATTTACAGGAGGTATACTATAGAATATCTTAGTATTAGCCTCATATTCAAAATCAGAAATATCTTTTTCATCTAAAAGGCACATATTTAAAACAATCTTCTTACCTTTAAGTTTTATAAAAATATCTCTATCATCTCTAACTAATCTATTGAGTTTTACTATTGAAGGTTCAATTAAATAAATAACATCATCCATTTTATCTAAGTCATTACATTTATTAAGATCAATAAGTATAATATCATATTTTCTATATTCATCAATTTTAAAATCAAGTTCATCATCTCTTATTGATATCATATCTTTATCATTAAACAAACTAAAATCACTCTTATTAATCTCAAAACATACAACCTTACTCCCCATAGATTTAATTTCTTTTTTTAACAGATAAGTAAAAGTAGTCGCACCAGCATTATCCGTCACATTCTTTATACCAATAATTTTTTTCTTATAAAGACTACCAAAAGATTGACCAGATGATACAAATCTACCAGAATCATCTTCATTATCATAAGAAGTACTATTATTTTTACGTTTACTTTCAAGAGAAGCCATAGAATTAGACAATATTTTTTCTGCATCTTCTTTTGTATTTGATTTTTTTAAAAGATATTTAATTCCATCAATATTTGAAGTAAAATTATAACATCCCATTTTAACAAAATTTGATAAAAAAGAATAAGTACATAACTTAGAACCACTTGGTAATAAAAACAATATCTTTGATGCATCCAATCCAGCAACTAGATTCTTATAAGTCTCAATATTATCATAATTTTTCAATGCAGTAACATCAAGTATCATTTTAGAATAGAAAAAATTTTTAAAAATTTCAACCAATTCATCAACTCTATACTCGCCTGTAATACTTTTAATAATATCAATATCTAAATTTAACAAATCATCCTGAAACTTATTTGAAACAACTACATTCATCTAAATCACCCATCAATCATTACCCCTATTAATTTTATTAACAATTTTTTTTGTAGTACCAGTTACATAAAAAGTACCAGCAAATGAATTAAAGAAACCATTAGACATCATCAAAAAATCAACATCTACTTTTGTCGCTATCTGATAATAGTATTCAACAGGATTAGTACCTCTATATTTTACATATCTATAACAATAACCATGATGGCAATTAACATTACCACAAATAATATCGTTATTTGTATTACACGTCAATACATTACTATTTATATAAGATTCTTGATTATTAATTTTAGAATCTGCAGCATAGCCATACTTATCAATATAATTACGAATATCCAAATCACACGCAGAATTTTCTAAACATCTACCTTCATTTTGCTCAAATTTTGAAACAATATAATTTTTTACTTTAAATGCTTTCGTATAATTAATATTAAATGCAAAAAACATCATCAATAATATCATAAAACAAGAAAGAATAACTAAAGTAAAAATTCCTCCCATAGCCGATCTCATTTAATACTAATCGCTTCCTCCATTATCTCTGTGCTTCCTACAATATAAAAAATATTTATCATACCAACAACATTATGTATTACTGGAACCTCAATATCTGCTTTAGTTACAATTTTAAAATAAAACTTTCTAGTATTATTTGTCAAATTATAACTTGTATAATATTTTTTATAGCAATACTTTCCATCTACACAAGAAATATTATTATCACAATCTTTTTCCAAACCATCTACTTTTCCATTGCAACTTAAATAATCTACCACTGGTCCATCAGATTGTTTGATACCAGTATTTCCATAACCAACCTCTTGCAAATAATCATTAACTTGTTTATTACAAGCACTATTTAAAGGACCATAACTCGCACATTTACCATTATATTTTTCAAAAGTTGAAACAATATAATTTTTAACTTTAAATGCTTTAGAATAGTTAATATTAAATGCCATATACCCTATAATAAGTAAGGATACAAAAACTATAATCGCAATATTAACTAATCCTCCAAGAGCATCTGACATTATAAATCACCCCATTCCTA
>CADCRC010000100.1 GCA_902803795.1 uncultured Erysipelotrichaceae bacterium
CAACAACTATAACTATATATACCTCTAATTATTATAATACATAAAAAAAATTGAGATTAATTCTCAACTTTATCTACATAACATTTTAACTTTACATTTTTCTTTTCTTCTAGATCCAATAGCACAATAATATGAATCATTATCAACACAATAATCTTCAACATATGCATCATTTAATAATCTAGAAAACTCTCTAATACTTTGAATTTTTTTAAATGCATCCTTATCATATATAGAACCATAAACACCAAGTACTATATTATGTTGACCACTATTATGTAATAAATCCCAATTATGATAATCATGTTTAGAATATGGATTTTGAGTCATAATTCTATTATATCCTTCAAAATTACTATCATATTTTATATTACTTCCATTAACTATAACAAAATGTCCAGTAAGAAAAGCAACAAAATTACCACAAATATAAGTATCACAATCTAATACATAAGGTGAAACCAAAGTAATACCTGATTTAATACCTGTAGAATCAAATATTCCTTTACCAACTTCCATAGCAGAAGAATAATTAATTTCAGGTCTCATACCAAGTGAATCAAGAAAATATAAATATCTTCTACCAACTTTCTCTCTTTCATTTAAAAACATCAACAATTCTTTAAAATTACTAGGTAAATATCCATTTGCATCATAAAATTGACTAACCAAATTTTTTTTATAATCTTCAAAAGAATCTCTAAACATACTCTACCCCCTAAAACATTGCATATTATACTACTTTTACTAATATTTTTCAATACTATCACATAACAAAAAAATTGTATATAACAATATTTTTATTAATCATTATTCATTATAATAACTAACATTATATTCATATATACAATTTCATAAACAATTACCTATTTTAATTTCAAATATCCTCCATCTCCAGCAAATGCCTTAGTCTTATCAACTACATTAGAATCATAATTTGGTAATTTAGATGCATTCTTAAACATATCTATACTTTCCATAACATTATCTGTATTCCATTTATTACTAACATATATATTTTCCAACATAGTACAATCACAAAACATATAAGACATATTAGTTACTTTTGATGTATCAAAACTTGATAAATCTAAACTTTTAAGACCTCTAGCATTAATAAAGCAACAATTCATATTAATAACATCAGAAGTATCAACATTATCTAATACTAAAGTTTCAACATATGGAATTGAATCAAATGCGTGCCTCATATTAATCGGAAACTTTACATTAGTTAAATCTATTTTTTTTAGTTTAACATATGAGTTACTACCATCTCCACCAGCAAGAGAATACCCACTTCCACCAAGCATTCTTCCTAAAAAAGTATCCATACCATAAACATTATTACTAAAATCCCAACCAGTTAAATTAACTTCCTCAACTTCATAATCATCACCCATTACAAACCAAGGATAACTTTTAAATTTGTTATTAGCTAAAGAAGATAAATCCAATTTCTTTAATTTATAACAATAAGAAAACATACCATATATACTATTTGAATCAGTCAAACTTTCACCGGAAAAACTGGAAATATCAATTTCTTCTATAATATTACAACCATAAAACATAAATCCAAAATTTGAAACTTTAGAAGTATTAAATAAACTTACATCTATTTTTTCAAGACTTTTATCATCATAAAACATATGGCTCATATTTTCAACTTTTAAAGTATCAAAATATTTAAGTTCTATATTAACAATATTTTTTAAATTATAAAACATTTTATAACTATCCTCATTTAAATATATCCTTGTTGCTTCACTATACCAATAAATTGTTCCATTATCAAACCAAACAACTACATCATATAATGATTCATTAGTTGAAATCTTGGAAGTTGCTATACCATTTTCTGGTAATTCAAATGACCTCTTAAATTCTATTATATTTTCATCAACTGTATTATATGTAGGATTAATATTACCAGATAAAGTTTTCAACAAAACATTAAAATTTGGTCCTGGTATTAACGTTGTAGGTTTTAACTCAATTTCAACTTTAGAATCAATCTTTATTTCTATTTTTTTTAAAGCATATGTTCCAACAGGTATAATAATTAAACTCATAATAAATAAATTCAAATATTTTTTATTATTTGTATATTTACACAATATTATTGATACTACTAATAAAATAATCACAATAACAAATAATAAACAATTAAAACTAGTTTCAGGATTATTAATAATATCTAATATATCATCTGAATTATTAGATAAATTAATTACAAAATTATTAGTTTCTACAAACGACTCATTTTCAACCAATTCTTCTGGTATAGATTTAGAATATCTTAAAGTTAAATAAATAGTTTTCTTTTTATTTGCCTTAATTATATTATCTGCACTATCATATTCATAAGATATATAATCACTAATACTATTATTATTTAAATTTAATTCATAATCTTCAGATGAAGAATTATTTATAATAATCTTATATTTAGCAAAGTCTCCTAATGTTTGAAATTTAACATCAAAACTTACATTTAATCCATTAAAATTAACATTTGATTTAATGCATGTTTCAGATTTACTATCTAAAGATATTTCTTCGATATATACATTTTCTTTAGCAACAACATTAGGTATAGTAGTAAAAGATAAAAACATAATAATAATAAATAAAAACTTTTTCATAATAATCCTCCAAGTTAATAAACTACCCTACTACTTTTTTATTATACAACAAATAATTAAAATAAAATTTTAAAAACAAAAAATTTACATTAATAATTAAAATAAATGTAAAAATAAAAATTATAAAAAAATATATAAATTATCAAAATTATTTATTTTTATAGCAATTAGCAACTGTTCATTTAAATCGTAATCTAAATCGTTTTTATTAATCCATACTTTAGATTTTTTTATTTGTCTATCTAAATCTTTGATAACTACTTTCTTATTATAATAAGCAGTCATATCAGTTAAATTATTAATGCTATCGTTAATATCAGATGATTGTTAGAAATGTTTTTTTCATTTTTACACATCCTTCTCTATTATCTTTATTATAACATTAATTTGTAGGCATAATAAAGAAGCAATTTATTGCTCCTTTATTTTTGTAAACTATATTTCATTATAAGTTCTTTAGTTACTTCTCCTGTTTCTGATAAGTAGTCATTTGGATTGTATTTTTTCTTTTTTACTTCTTCTTTACTATATATTCCTTTAGTAATCCATTCTAATTGCCTTATTTTCTTTGGAACTATTAGAGAACTACTTTCAGCTCTATCTGAGAACTGCCATACCATCCAACTTAAATCATTAGAATCTAAATAATCTACCCATTTTTTAAAGTAATCTAGATAAACATAACCATCACCAGTTCCATCTGTCGCTGCACATTCTGTAATTATTACAGGTAATTTCTTTTCTAGTGCTAATTTCAAGTTATCTTGAACTGTATAAATATCATTTCCCATATAAGTATGTACAGCATACATTACATTTTTTTCTTTTAATGGATTCTTTATGACAGATGGTGTATCTTTACACCAATTTGCTGTTCCTACAATAATTAGTGACTTTGGAGAATTGTTTCTAATTGTTGCGATTAATTCTTCAGCATAAGGTTTAATTACATCATCCCATGTTACTTCATCACCATTTGGTTCGTTACAAATTTCATATAAAACATTTGGTACATCTTTGTATTTTTCAGACATTTCATTAAAGAATTCAATGGCTTCCTTTTTGTATGTTTGTGGATTATTATCTTCTAGTATATGCCAGTCTATTATTACATAAATATCTAAGTCAATACACATCTGTACAATCTGTTCTACTTTTGCTTTTTGACTAGGTTCTGCTATATAACCTTTCATTTCAGGATTAGTAAACATTGCAATTCTAAAGACATTTATTCCCCAAGTTTCTTTTAATACTTTTAAATTATCATAAGTTACAATATCTCCATACCAATATGGACTATGACTATTTACTCCTCTTAAATGAACTATTTCATTTTTTTCATTTACTAGTTTATTTTCTTTAACATGAACCCAACCATTTTCTGATACAAGATGTTTTTCTTGTTTCTTAACAATAGCCTGTTTTTGGTAATTACTAACTCCAAAAACTGTGGCTATTACAAGTATGATGGTTGCTAAAATTGTTATTACTTTTTTGAATCCTAATTCTTCTTTTATAAATTTCTTAGTTAATTCTATAAATACTAGTGGACTGTATTTTTCTGTTCTATTTTTAATTACATCTACATCTTCTTGTTCTTTTAGACTTAAATCAAACATTACTGCTATAGTTAAATAGAATAAGTTAGTTACTAACCAGAATATTGGAATTATATAAATATCTAATCTGAAGTCTATTGCTCTATAAATTGATAATCCTAATGCAAATAATGTTACTATCCAGATAATGACATGAAATATCATCATATATAAATTAGCACCAGTCATAACATTTTTTTCTTTTTTCTTTGGACTTACATAAAATTTTTTACTACCAATATTAAATACTTCCCTTATTAAATCTAGAGATACTGTTGGAAATAAAACTGTTTCATAAATTCTATTCCAAGTAGAAGAAGTTACATGTCCTTCTACAGCATCAACAATGTATCTTTTTAAAATATATTGAATAAAGAATAAAATAGTAAAAGTAATAATACTTCCTTGAATTATTCTTACATTAAATAATGGAAATAATAATGGAATAATCATATATAAGATTTGTCTTAGGCCATATGTCCAATAATATAGAGTAGAAAAATAATCAGCTTTTTGTCTTAGAGTTAATCCTTTATTTCTAATTACTTTATAGTTTTTAAATGTTTGTATGCAACCTCTACTCCAACGACATTTTTGTTTGATATAAGAATCTAGATTATTAACATTTAAACCAAAAGCCATTTTTTCATTTATACCTAAACCTCTATAACCAAGAGACTCTATGATGATACCTGTTGCGATATCTTCAGTTACACTTTCAGTTGCAAATCCTCCAGCTTCTTCTAAAGCTTTCCTTAAGAAAACAGTATTTGTTCCACAATAAATAACTGAATTTGTATAATTTTTTGCCATTTGAATTTTATTAAAGAAATAATCTTGTTCATGTGGTAATTTACCTATCATTTTAAATCTAGATTGATAAATATCTAGGTTTCTAAAGTTTTGTGGAATTTGGACAAAGCCTACATCTTTATTAGCTATGATATGTGGAACTGTTTTCATTAAGAATTCAGGCTTTGGTTGCATATCAGCATCAAATGTAACTATGTATGGTGATTTAGTCTTCTTCAAAGCATTATTATAATTACCCGCTTTAGCATTCTTATTGTCTTTACGATCTATGTAATTAATTTTCATCTTTTTACATAAATCTTTCATTTCTTTTCTTCGGCCATCATCACACATATAAATATGAAGTTTTTTCTTGTCAGGATATTTCATTGCTTTAATATGTTTAATTGTTTCTTGTAATAATTCAACATCTTCATTTATTGTTGCGATTAAAATATCTATTTCTGGAAATTCTTCTTTTTTTATTTTAGGTGTTTTAGGGGAATCCTTTTTAAATAGTAGGACATTAAAATAATAAATACTATAAACAAAAGCTTCAAAGAATTCTAATACTACTATTAATACTGCTATAAATACATTTATAAAAGTATCATGAAGTGGTAATGAGAAGAATATTCTATAAAATATATAAACTACTGTTGATAAAAACGCTATGGTATAAATAATTCTTTTTCCTGTTTTTTCTTTATAATCTTTTTGCATAAAACCATCCCTTATAAAAAAATTATATATTTTTGACTGGTCAGTGTCAAATAAAATAATTATATATGTATATAACTATTTATTTTATATAAAAAAAAGAACAGTTTTTAACTATTCTGTTTTTAACTATTCTAGTTTTAACTATTCTTTCAGACTATTGACAAAAGATATTTTGTTAATAATCTGAAAATAATACTTGTGTATTATTCTTTTTCTGTTTTCTTTCTTGTTATTATAAGTGATCCAGAAATTACTATTATAACTAATAGAACTATACCTATATTTCTAGATGTTAATGGATTTTTTAAAATATTAACTATTGGGTTTTTTGATTGATTGCTAGGACATTTACTTGCTACATTCTCTAGCGTTGCTATATCTTTTCTATATTGAGTTTCATCTCCCAATACATCTTTTTCTAACATTGCATCATCTGCTCCTAATAATTGTGCAAGTCTATAGTTACTGAATTTTATTTTCATTGTATCATTTAAATTTCTATATTCGTTACAATCACAATCTGGTTTGATTGTTAATGGATAGAAATGTGCTTCAGTATTTCCTTCTGCATATAAACTGTTAACAATAAATGCTCCAGCAAAATGTAATTCTGGTGTTTCAACATCTGCATTTGGTGCAACTAAGTGACCTGCAAATGGAGCATTTTCTTTTAATTTAATATATGTTGCATTTGGAACATTCCATACGATATTTCCATGATAACTGTCTGATACTAAATTATTTATTTCATATAGGTGAGTTACTTCAGTTTTATTGTAATAATCATTAGTAACTATACCTTTATATGCACCATTATCTCTACTGATTAATGGAAAGTTTATATCTCCTCCATTTTTTACTGTAATAATAGTTAATTTATTTTTGTTTTCGTCAAAATTATCGAATACTATTTCTTTGACTTTTGAAATATCTTCTATTGTGTAGTTTCCCCCCACTTTAATATGAGCAATTCCATCTTCACCAGCTTTAATTTTAGTTCCCTCTTCAATTTTTTGTTGTTGAGCTACTACTTTATCATATAATCTGTCAAAGTTTATGTAGTTGTTGGTTGGCAACATATTATTGGAATAACTATTATTATTAGTTCCTAAAAATAATAAATTTTTTCTTCCATTATAGTTTTTTCTACTTTGATCAATATTTTCCCATTCTTGAACGTATACTCTAGATGTATTGTGAGAATTACCATATCCATTTCTAACAGTTAAACTTGCATTTCCTTTAATATAAGATTCTGTAACTGTATTGCTTTCTAAATCAAGTCTTGTTGTTTCATAGGTTTGATAATCCCTACCATTAG
>CADCRC010000101.1 GCA_902803795.1 uncultured Erysipelotrichaceae bacterium
GCTGATATAGATAGTTATACAAGTGCAAAAGAAATAGGAATTAGACAAAATAATATATCTAATTATATTAAAGATAAAAAAGGAATAGATTTATTATTTGCAGGAGTATCTAAATACTCTCATAATATGATGTGTAATCATGAAGAAGAAAAAGTTAATTGGAAAGAAGAACTAGAAGAATATGTAAGTGAAAAAAAAGATATGTATTAATTTACATATTTTTTTTACTTTCTTTAAATCTCCATTTATAAGTTTTAAACTCATTAAGTGCAATTTTTTTGTCATAGTATGAAACAATATAACTTTCCTTATATCTAGGAATCCTTTTTCCAATAGGAAACATATGACTAATTATTATATCTTTTTCAATATCATTTAAATAAAAATAATTCAAAGAAGTATTTAAAGCATATTCAGGATGTTTACTTAGTTTTTTTCTTTTAGTTAAACCATCATTATCCATTTGTTGATTAAATGCAAAATCATGTAATAGAGCACCTCTTGTAATACTAATATAATCTAATCCTTTCTTCTTCGCATATACAAAAGACTTATATGCAACTCTGATCATATGATCATATTTATTTGTACCATGACAAGATTCATATTTCATTAACTTGTATGCATCATTTTTTAAAACACTTGATAAAATTATATAAAATTCTTTATCCATACAAAAATTATAACAAAATTCATTTTAAATGTAAACATACATGATTATTAAAATAAAAAAGAATAATTTACTAAATTAATCATAAATGATAAAATACAAACAAATAGGTTAATTTATTATTAACACATATAGGAGGAATATTTATGAAAAAATCAAAAGTATATTTTACAAAAAACATCAATGCTGATAGTTTAATTAAAATTTATGAAAAATTAGGAGTAGAACTTACAGGTAAAGTTGGCGTAAAAGTTTCAACAGGTGAAGACGGATCAAAAGGATATTTAAAAAAAGAAATAATAGAACCTCTTGTAAAAAAAATAAATGGTACAATAATTGAATGTAATACAGCATATCCGGGTAAAAGAAATACAGCAGAAGAACATATGGAAGTTGCAAAAAAACATGGTTTTACAAAATTTGCAGAAGTAGATATTATGGATGAAAAAGGAGAATTTAAAATACCAACACCAGAAAAATCTAAACATTTAAAATATGATCTTATTGGAGAAAATTTTAAGAATTATGATTCTATTCTTAATCTAGCTCATGGAAAAGGACATGCAATGGGAGGATTTGGAGCAAACTTAAAAAATCAATCTATTGGAATAGCAAGCCGTAATGGCAAGGCTTATATTCATTCATGTGGACATACAGAAGACCCAGATCTTTGCTGGACAGATAAACATGAACAAATAGACTTTATTGAGTCTATGGCAGAAGCCGCAACTGCAGTTTCAGATTACTTAAAGGTTAATAATAAACCAATAGTATATATTACTGTTGCAAATCGTATAAGTTTAGACTGTGATTGTGATTCTAATCAAGGACCTGCTGTTATTGGAGATATTGGTATATTTGGAAGTCTAGATCCTGTCGCAAATGATCAAGCATTCATTGATGCAATATGGGCAACAAATGAAGAAGGAACAAAAGACATTGAAGAAAGAATAGATTCAAGATGTGGAAGACATATAACAGAATATGCAGAAGAATTGGGACTAGGTTCAACAAATTATGAGTTAATAAGCATTGATTAAAGACAAATATGATTCTAAAAAATTCATTCCAATTAAAAATGTAAATAAAATGTAAAATCAAAAAAAAAATAAAAAAATAGGTTGAATAATTTTTTTCTTTATGGTTAGATTATAATGAATGGTAGGAGAGGTGGTATGTTTTTAGTTAAGTTGGTGGTTTTATGAATAATCAAGAAGTCAAGATAAATGCAAAAAAATTACATAAAAGGAAAGTTTTTATAAAAATAATAAAGATAGTATTTGTTACACTTCTTATATTATTGTCTATGCTATATCTAATTTTATACATTGTATATGATGGTGGAAGATTTACAGTTTCACTTGATAAGAACCTATCTGATCAAAAAAGTATATACTTATCAGAAACAGGTAAATTGAAAGAAAGAAACAGAAAATTATATGCAGAAACAATTAATTATATGGATAATATATCAATTAAATGGTTACCAGAAAATATTGATACAGAAAAAGATGGAGCACATAATGGAGATAATTATATTGCTTATACATTCTATATAGTAAACAATGGTAAAGAAACAGTTGATTATTGGTATGAAATTGATATAGATGATACGATAAGAAATGTTGATGAAGCAATTCGCATTATGATTTATAGAAATGGCATTCCAACAGTTTATGCAAAAAAAAATAAAACAACCAATAACGCAGAGGAAGGAACGAAAAAGTTCGTTAGTGATAAAATTGCTGTTCTAGAACAAGCAAAAAATCTTAAAGCAAAAACAAAAGACCGATTTACTATTGTAGTGTGGATCGAAGGTGATGATCCAGATTGTTTAAATGATCTCCTAGGAGGAGAAATAAAAATGCATATGGATATAACAGAAGTCCATAAAGATTAAAAGGAAAGGGAAAAATATGAAAAAGAGAAAAAATGAGAAAAAGAAAAGAAGAAAATTATTGTTACTCTTGATTATGGTATTATTAACAGGTATCATCTTCTCAACAAGTGTATTTGCATGGTTCACATCAAACCAAACAGTAACAGTTCAACAAATTGATGTAAATGTATCAAGTTCAAATGGTTTACAATTATCTGTTGATGGTATCAACTGGAAACCTTATGTAACAGAAGCAGAAATTGCAGGAGCAAGTTCTACTTATTCAGCAGCAGTAAATCAAGTTCCAACTAGTGACCTATCACCAGTTTCAACTGGAAAAGTCATTGATAGTACATCAGGATTAATGAATATGTATTTAGGTACAATAACAACATCAACAGATGGAGCTTCTAATATTTTAACTGCTACTAAATCAACAGAAACAAATACAACAACTGGTGGTGCATTCTTAGCATTTGATTTGTTCTTTCAACAAACTGCAGCTACAGCACAACAAATATATTTAACTAGTAATTCATCAATAACTAGTACATCAGCATATGGTATTCAAAATGCTTCAAGAGTTGCATTTATTAACAAAGGTAATACAGCATTAAACTCAACTACTGCTAATATTCAAGCTTTAAATGTTACAACAAATGCTCCAATTATTTGGGAACCAAATTATGATGCACATACACAAGCAGCTGTAAATAACGCATCAAGCGTTTATGGAAAAACATTTACTGTAGGAAGTGGAAATAGTGTTGATAACGCATTCTATGGAGTTAAAGCTGAAATTCCAGGAAGTGCAGACATTCCACTAAATTCTCATAGTACAGATTACTTTACTCAATACAATTCAGATATTCAAACAACTGCAGCAGGAATTTCTACATCAGCATATCAACCAGTATTCACTTTAGCAACTGGAATTACAAAAATGAGAATTTATGTTTGGGTTGAAGGACAAGATGTTGATTGTGAAAACAATGCAGCAGGTACACCACTTACTATAAACCTACAATTTAGTTTATTAACTGGTTCAGGTTCATAATAAAGACTAAAGCAAGCAAAAACTTGCTTTTTTTATTTTATTCAGATATTTCTGAATAGAAATAAATTACTACAAGTATCTATTAATAATTAAGATTTATTATTTTTTTAATAAATTTGTTGTATTTATAAAAAAAGTATTATAAAATTTAATAAATAAGATAAAAATTGGAGGTACGTATGCAAGAGGATATTAAAACACTAATTGATAGTTTAGATGATGAATCTTTATTAGAACTATATAACAAAATTGACACTCAAATAACATTTCTAAATAATAATATAATAAACATTGACGAAGATAAGCAGGAGGAAAAATAATGAATGATAATTTTATTACAAAAAGAATTTCTATTAATGAAGACTATATAAACAACTACGTGTTACAACAAGAAACAGGAACAAAAAAAGTCAAAGAAATATTCTATAAAAATGCAGTAAACAACAGAAATAATTATATAAACAAAGAATTAACTTTATTTAATAAATACAAAAAAGATGTATATATGGAACTAATACAAAGAAAAAACAAACTATTACCAAAAGATAAAACAGAAGAAATAAACAAAAATAAAGAGCAAGAAGAAAAAGCAAAAAATTTATTTATTTATACATCTTCTATTTTTCCATTTGATTATAAATTAAGATTTAACTTTCTTCTATCAAAAGTAAAAGAAGGAATGTCATTAAAAGAATTAAATAAAATAATAAAAGAAATAATAGAAATATTCAATAAAGCGGATATTGAGCTAAAACCAAAAGATTTTGGTTATACAATGTTCACATATGAATTTATGAATACATATTTATCTAACATCAATAATAATAATTTTGAAGAAATAACATTAAAAAAATTTAACGAATTGTTTTATGCATGTCCAACATTAATTTTACAACTAAAATATTCATTTTATAACATAATAAGAAAAAATCAGAAACAATTAGAAACATATATAAATAAATTAAATAAGAATCAAACAGAAAAAGAAACATTAAATAATTATTTACAAACAAGAACAAAATATGAAGAATCATATGACAAGGATGAATTCTATAACTTAAATTCATTCTTAGATAAAAAGAAAAACATAACAGACTATATAGATGATTCTCCAACTAGAATTAAATATTTTAATACATTTGAACCAAATAATGACTTTAGTAAATTAAAAGACGAAGTTAAAACAACATATCATGACAGCATAATTGATTTATATAATACGCTAAGAACTTTAAAAGATTTTTATAGATATGAAGATATATGCAAAGCAATACTAAAATTATATGATGAAAGAAAAGACAATACAACTGCATATAACTCTAAAAAGAAAGAATTAGATCAAGAAAACAAAAAAAGAGAAACATTTTATAAAGAATATCTTAAAGCAACAAAAAAATCTTTATTTTCTAAACCAAATAAAGAAAAGGAAAGATTATCTAAACTTCATATGAATGAGTCGTTTGATAAAATAGTTACATTAAATAATGAAATATGTGAATTAGAATTATCAAATATATTAAATAAGAAATTAAATGATGCATCATCACTATATGATTTATTTGCTTCCTCTTATCAATCATATGAATATTTAGAAAAACAATTCTACAAATTATTTGAAAAAGAAACAGATTTTGATTTAGAAAAAGAATTTGAAAGATATTTCTATTTTATATTTAGTCCATATAATTTCTTTTTAAGAAAAGTAAATGCAAAAGGAGGATATGATATTGCAACTATTGTATCTGAAAAATATACATTATTAAATATAAATCTATCAAAAGAAGACATAGTTTCAGATAAGATAGATTCTAAAATAATGGATACAAGTTTTATAAAAAAAGTATATGATGTAGAATCATCTAATATAACATTTAAGCAAATAAACTTTATAGTAAAAGTAAATAGTATTGACCCAGGAGAAGAAATTAAATTTTTAATAACACCAGAAAAGGAGGTTATATAATAAAATGATAGTAAGAAAAAACATTTTATCATATTTAAGTAAAATAAGAGCTGACTTTAGACTAATAGCTAATAAACAACTTATCGAATTATTGGAACAATTACTAAATGAAGATGAAAAAATAAAATTAGAAGACATAAAGTGCTGTGAAGATAGTAAAATAAAAGGTATTTCTATTAACTATCCTATAAATGAATTTATGGGAGTAAAAACACATAAAACAATATTGATTAATTTAAATAATAAAGGAGGATTTGATCAAACAGAAAGAGTAGTATCAATTCTTCCAAATGATAATGATAATAAATTATCTGGATCAATAATACTTTATACACATAGATTTGATGGAAACATGATAGAATACACTAGAATAAAATCAAATATATTAATAGATTTTAGTGAAATTAGAGATGTTTTTTATAAAGAAACATTTAATTACTATGATATAAATTGTAATATTTACAATAATAATCCAAAACTACACTCTATAAAATATCAAAAATTTACAAGAAATAGTGATGTAGGTAGTTGCAGTGTTGATTATAGAATATATGATAAATCTAAAGGAAGATTTTATAAATCAGATTTCAACTCAATAATGATAGAAAAAGTCAATTTAGATTATTTAAATATAGAACAAACTTCACTTGAATTACTTGAAAAAATAAGTGATTCATTTATGGAAGAAAAGCCTACAGTTTTTTTTGAAGAAATATTAAAAAAGAAAAGTAATTATGAAAAAAGAAATAAAAAGCGATATAGAGATTCATTATTAACAAGCATAGAATTTTTAGATAATAACATTACTAGAGAAAAGTTAAAAGAAAAAGTATTTAATTCAGAATTTTTTAGAGATAATTTAAAAAGAATAAAATAAAGCATAGAAAAATTAAAATATTATGTTATAATTATTTAGAATAGTGGTGTAACATGAAAGTATTTAAAATTAAAAATATATTTAAGACAATCATATATTTTATTTTAGTTGTTCTTGTAAGTTTAAGTGTATATACATTTATAATGACAGATATACTAAAAAATGATTATGCCAACGTGTTCGGGTATACTTATTTTGTTGTGTCCACAGGTTCTATGTCAGGTACACTTGAAGTAAATGATGTTATATTTGTAAAAATAACAAAAGACATAAAATTAGATGATATTATAACATTTAAAGATGAAAAAGGAGATATAGTAACTCATAGATATGTACAAAAAATAGGACAAAAACTAATTACTAAAGGTGATGTAAACAATAGTCAAGATAATCCAATAAGTATAGATAATGTCATTGGAAAAGTTAGCCTATCAATTTCTCCAAGTTTTATGCTTAAATGCATCGCTATATTTATTATATTATTTATATTTCTTGCTTTAATAAATTTTGATTCATTTATGGAAAGAATAATAATTAAATCTCATAGTAGTGCAAAATCAACAAAACCAAAAGACAATCAAATAAATGAGGAAATATTTAAAGAAGCAAAGAGAATAGAACATTCTGGATTAACATTAACTATTCCACTAAGTGAACTTAATAGAATAGATGATATTGCTGAAAAAGAAGAAAAAGAAGATATTGAAGTACTTGAAACAGAAGAAATATTAGACTTAGATAATGATGACCTTGTAAGTGTTAATTATAATACAAAAAAAGAAAAAGAAGATGAACTTTTAGATCAAGTATATAATCTAATAAGAGTTAAAAACTATAAATTAAATTCATCAAGATTAAATAAAGAATGGATATTAAAATTTGAATATGTATTTAAATTAATAAATGTATTATTATTAGATGATCAGAAATCATTAAATGATATATTATCACACCCAACATTTAAAGAATACTTTGATTATGATTTAGATAAAGTAGGATTATATGAAAATGTAAGAAATAAATTATATGATATGCCAATTTACGTATATATAAAAATATTAATATTTACAATATTATATAATGATGTAGAATTCTTTGATGGCATATTTAAAATAATGAAATATAAAGTACAAATAGATAAAAATGAAAATTTTAAATCAATAAAACACAATAATTATTCTAAAAAAGAATTAAAAAGACTATCTAACTTTATGAAAAACTTTTCAGAAAAATATGACAATAAAAATTCATTTGATTTAGATAGAATAGAAAGATTAGCTAAAATAAAAAATTATGCCAATAAATGATAGGAGATGATATAATGAGTAAGAACATTACAAAAAGAAAAGCATTAACTATTTCTTTATCTTTACTTATTCTTACTATTATTACACTTATTTCTTATCAATTAATAACAGGCAGAAATACACAATCTGAATTGACAAAGTGGGATGGAAAACATTCTACTTCTTTTAGTAGTGGAAATGGAACAAAAGAAAATCCATTTTCTATAAAAAGTGGTAATGATTTAGCATTCTTTAAAGATTTATTAGAAGGAACGGATGCTAAAATATATAATAAAATGTATTATACTCTTGATGAAGATATTGATTTAAATTATATTGAATTTCCAACAATTAATTCTACATTTGAAGGTACATTTGATGGAAATGGACATACAATATATAATTTAAATATTACAAATAATATTAAAGACAATGATAATTATTATTCTTTATTTATAGAAACTAAAAATTCGAGTTTTAGAAATTTAAACATAGATGGACTTCAAATAACACCAAAAGAAACAGATAATAATACAAATGTATCAATATTTAGTTATAAATCTATTGTTGAAAATAAAGATGAAGAAGATAATACCAGTTTATTTTATAATATATCAGTTAGAAATATAAATATTAATTTAGATAATTTAGTATTTGATAACGAAAATATAAAAAACAATATATACTTAATTAGTAATAATATAGGAGAAAAAGTATACTTAGAAAATATTTATATAGCTGGAAATATTACAATAAATAATGAATTATATTTAATAAATGAAATAAATGGAGAATATGAGAATATATTTTTAAATATAAATAAAGAATATAATACTTTTAAAACAAATAATACAAAAGAAAGTTCAAAATTATATAATTTTACTAAAAACCAAATATACTTAAACAATGAAATTCAGGATACTAATAATATAATAAAAGAAATAAATAAAAATATAAATCCTTTTTTATTTAATATAATAGATAATAATCTAGTATTAGAAAAGATAATAGAAGAAAATCCAGAATTAGTTTCTGCAGGTAAAATACTTAAATCATTTAGTTTTAATAGTTCAGATATAACACTACATAATTCTGGTGTAGAAAATAATATAATATATATAAATGATTTAACATCAGACTATAATTATTATATTGGATTAAACTATTCTGATAGAAAAACTCAAGGTACAATTCCAGATGGTATAAGCAATAACAAATACAATAATTCTAATTTAGCAAAAGTATATATTAGATATAGTGGAGTTGATTTTAATGATAATTCATTAGTAGGATATGTTGGTGTAGATAATAATGAATTAATAAGTGAATATATATATTATAAATATTATCCAATAGAAAATGGATATATATCATTTGAACTTATAGATAATCCTTTTGCAAACAGACCAAATGGTAAAGTATTTAATGGATGGGTTACAGATTATGTTGGAGCAGAAATATCTCTAGATACACAAAGATATATAAGAAGTGTTAGAATTCCAGCATCCTCAACAGGACCAATAAGTATAACATTTATGTCAAGCTGGATATCAGGCAATATAAAATCAACTTCTTCAAGTAATATAAGAAATACTTTAAATAGTATGCCAGATAGATCATTAAGACAAATTACGCAAACAATTACAACACATGATGACGTAACAGGATTATATATAAGTGGAACTATTAATAGATGGGAATATTATCCAGATGGATCCGTAAATGAAGATAACGAAGATATGACTGGAGAGTATTGTAGAACAAACGGATATGGTAGTAATAGAACTTGTACATATTATTTAAAATTAACATCTAATGATTATCAAGAAGATGAAACATATTATAGGTTAAATTATTATGATAGTTGGTATTATTCATATTATTACTTTACTGAAGTAACTATTAATGTTACAACAACAACTTCACCCGTGGTTTATAACAGTGATATGTTAACTGCTGGATTATATAAAAAGATAAATTTAAGTCGTGGTCAGTCTCAAGTTGGATACTATAATTCAAACGGAGATTATCTATCATCTGGAACGTGTAATTCTAACAATTGTGAAGTATATCAATATATGAATTATTATAATTCATCAAATAATTATAATATAGGAGATGGAACATCAAATTACTATTATTTAGTAACAAGAGATACAAACATAATACATATAACAGGAGAAGTAACATCATCAAGTAATGGAAATTCTAGTATTTCCAATAGTATTCCACTTACAATAACAGGCTTAAATAATGGAAGAGTAAGCAATAATGCAGTTCTAAATATATATAACTCTAGAATTAGTGCAGATGATGATTTAAGAATAGAATTTATAGAAATATATTCAAGACAAAGAGAAAGTACAAATAATCTTACAAGTTCTGGAACAGCATCAGGATATATTTATGGAAATTATCACAATATAAAAATTGGAAGAGGAATTACAAATAGTAACACTACATATAAAAACGCAAATGCTATAATCGCAGGAAACGCAAGTGGAACTGGAAGTGAATCAAATCTTACAAAATATCAAATGATAGTAGAATCAGGAAGTTACAATTTTACATCTCTTACCGCATCACAAACATATTATAATATAGCTTTATACGTAGATGGTTATGCTATATATGGTTCTGATTTTGATAGAATATCAAATACAAATACAAAATTAGATATATATTATTCAACTGCTGGAAACTGGGGAGGAATAATAAGAAGCAATTCTAGTACACCAGTTAATTTACATACAACAGTAAAAAGTGGAACATTTGGAAGTAGTGAAGCAGACGTATTTAGCGGAATATATGTAGGAGGAAGATCATATGGTACTGTATATGCAGCAAGAGAAGGAATAATTGAAGGTGGAGACATATATAATCTTATTGGAGGACCATTAACTGATTCATCAAGAGAAAACGTAAATGATACATATATATTTATAAAAGGTGGAACAATGGATATGGTTGTAGGAGGTGCAGGACTTGCGACAACATATGGAAATAGAATCATAAGTTTAACTGGTGGAACAGTCAATTATGCAATATTTGGAGGTTCTAATGGATATAATGGTTCAGATAATGGAGATTCAACACAACAAGGTGTTCTTGAAGGAGATACATTCATATATGTTGGAGGAGAAGGAATTGTTGGAAATAATTCCACAACAACATTATTTGGTGTAGAATCAGGAAGTATATTTGGAGCAGGAAATGGAAATTCCAGTTCAACAGGCGTTGGTACAGCAGATAACTCAAGAATATTAATAGATGGTGGAACAATTAGAGGAAACATCTATGGTGGTGGAAATTACGGAGCATTAGGTATCAGATCAGAAACAAACACTACAAATACATACATCAATGTGCAAAAAGGAACTATTGGAGGTTCAATATATGGTGGAGGAAATAACAACGATTCTGGAAGTAATAGTGTTACAAGTCAAATAAATATTACTGTATCAGGAGGAAATATTAATAATATATATGGAGGATCAAGAACAAAAGGAATAGTTTATGGAAGCACAAATGTAAACGTATTATCTGGAACAATAAATAATTCAGTTTATGGAGGTGGAGAAGGTGGCTATCAATCAAACAGCTATCCTGGAACATATGTAAGAGATAATGTTAATGTTTTAATTGGAAGTGATTCTCAAGGACCAACAATAACTGGTTCAGTATATGGAGGAAGTGCATTTGGAACAACAAATGGAACAACAAGACAAGGACAAGCAAATGCAGCCTTACATACAAATGTTACAGTAAATAATGGAACAATAAGTGGAAATGTGTTTGGTGGTGCAAAAGGTGGAACATTATCTAATGTAACATACACACCATATGTTTATGGAAACATTACAGTTAATATAAATAATGGAAATATTGGAAATGTATATGGAGGATTTGATGCAGCAGGAGCTCCAAGTGGAAATGATGTAGTTTTCTTATATGGAGGAACAATAGGAAATGCTTTTGGTGGAGGAAATAGCACAGGACAAACAACAACAAATATATATCTTCAAGGAGCGAGTGTTACTAATCTATTTGGAGGTTCAAATCAAACAGGAACTGTTAACACTACAAACGTTACTATGTCAAGTGGTACAGCAGGAAACGTATATGGTGGAAATAACTATGGTGGAACAGCAACCACAACTAATGTTATTTGTACCGGAGGAACAATATCATCAAATGTCTATGGTGGTGGAAATCAAGCAGAATCCACAAAAACTAACGTTGATGTAAACGGAATAATTAGTATAGATAATGTCTATGGCGGTGGAAATCAAGCAGGAGTATCAAATAGTACAAACGTAAATATTGCAAAAGGAACAATAAATGGAGTATATGGAGGTTCAAATCAAAGTGGAACTGTAGGAACAACAAATGTAAATGTTGGACCTAATATATCAAATTATTATGATGATTATACAAGTGGTGGATCAGGATTAGAAGTTTCATTTGATTACAGATTTTCATCAGCACAATATCAAACTGATTTATATCCCGAATATCAAACAATAGTAGATATAACACCAGTATTTAGAAATACAACAGAAGAAGATTATGATGAATGGTCAGTAACAATAAACGTTCCAGATTCAACATTCTATGCTCACTATGGAAATGCAAATATTATAGTAAATGGCGAAACATATACATGGAATCAAGATGATAGATGGTGGGGAACAAATCCAATACCTTCAGGTTCAACATATTCTCCAAGTTTACCTTTAAGAGTATTATTTAAAGGCACTGAAAATGATTTTAGATTAATATATGATTTAGAAGCAATAGATGGAAATAATGGAATTCATAAAAAAACAAATGATCCAAATTATTTATCACCTACACAAGGTGGAGGCATTAATATACAAACCATATATGGAGGAAACAACATTGGAGGAACAGTTAACATTTCGAATGTAACAATAAATAATGGTACAATAGGAGAAATATATGGTGGAGGAAACCAGGTAGGTCTTACTACTTCAAACGTTGAAATAACAGGTGGAAACGTAACATCAGTTTATGGAGGATCAAATAGAAATGGAAATGTTACTACAAGTAATGTTACAATTGGTGGGGAAAGCACATTAAACATTACAGATGTATATGGAGGAAACAACTTAGGAGGTAGAGTCACACAGACAAATGTAACAGTTACACAAAGTAATATATCAAACCTATATGGTGGAGGAAATCAAGCACCAGTAGGATCAACAAATTTAACTATAGGAAATGGTACTATTCAAAACCTATATGGTGGAGGAAATGCAGCAGAAGTAACAGGTAACACTTTACTTGATGTTGATAATGCTACAATCCCAACAAACCTATATGGTGGAGGGAATCAAGGAGTAGTAAAAGGAAACACTGAAGTATATATAACTGATTCAACAATTGGAGGAAGTATATATGCAGGTGGTAACGGTGCTTCAGCAACAGTCGAAGGGAATACAACAATATTAGTTGATGGAACAACTACTGTAGGAAGTAACACATCAACAGGAACAGAAGGAAGTGTTTTCGGAGGAGGAAATGCAGCAGCAACAGGAAAAAGCGCAAATAATTTTAGCAAGGCCATTTTAAATATAGCAGGTGGACATATATATGGAAATGTATATGGTGGAGCAAACACATCAGTTGTTTATGGAGAAACATTTACCAATATTGGAACTGCAGCAATTAATAAATATCTAACAGATTTGCAAGCATCACAAGGAATTAATTATGTCGCACCATTTGATGTAAGTAATTTAGAAGAATCAAATTTAATAATTGAAGGAATAGTCTTTGGTGGAGGAGAAGCAAATGCTAGTGGTTCAGAAACTTATGACTGGAACTTTATTTCAGTAACAGAAGGAATAAAAATAAATATTGATGCAACAAATTATTCAGAAAACTCACATGAATTTAAACTAAAAGGTTCAATATTTGGATCAGGAAATGCATCATCAAGCTCAGGGCCATCAGAAATATATATAAAGAAATTAGGAACAGATTCTAACCCAAGTAAAAATATATCTATTCAAAGAACAAATTTATTAACAATAGATAATTCAGTAATAGAATTATCTGGTATAAAAGATAGAACAAACGAATATTCTGATATACCATATACATTCAATATGATAGATAAAATGATAATTAAAAATGGAACAACATTGTTATTACAAAAAAATGCAAACCTGTTAAAGGAATTATATAGTGGTGTTGATTCAAACGGAAATTTAACAACTGCAAAAGTTACAATAGATGAATCAACTAAAACAATAAGCAAAAATGTAGATAACAGAATATATATGATACCAACAAATAACTTAAATGTAACAACAAACCCAGCCGCAACAAGCTATGGAAAAGTAACAGGAATGACATTCTTTGGATTATATAACTCATATTCATCTGGTTCAAATTCATATGGAATGTATGGTAAAGATTTCACATATGGATCAAGTGCCGATGCATCAGATGCAATAATTGGAGGTTCATATGTATTAGGTCTTCATAGTGTAAATCATGATATAACAAAAGATGGATTTTACACAAATTATTTAAATGATGATTTTACAGAAGTAAAATCTGACTATATAGATCCAGAAGAAGTTGGAACAAATGGATATAGATGGATAGTAGGAACAGGATCTACAGTCTATAGGATATATTTAACTGCATCAAAATATTCTTCTCTAGGTACAGCAAGTCTTCCAATAATAGATTTTGCAAAAGGAGACACGCTTTATAATGTAGTTGGTTTTAATAGCGAAGGTTTAGCCGCAGGAACAAGTTTAGTTGATAAAAGTGCTGTTCCAAAGATAACAGATGAAGATGAAGACGCAATAAAGACATTAGGCTTATCCATGAAAGCTGAAACTCAAGAATGGACATCCTATGGAACAACAAATTTCTTAAGTACAAATAATGGAACATTTAATGGAACAAGAGAATATAAAACAGATAGTTCACCAGCAACACCAACGCTAATGTTTTATCTATATCATCCTAAAAACATTTCTACTAATGCTGATTTAGGAACAGTTGTAGTATCACTTCAAGTATTAGAACCTAAAAATGCTATAGAATATAAAGTATCATTAGTAACAGTATATGTAGAAATAGATTCCAAAAAAAGTAATGATGATGACGCCTATGATGCATCTATAGCATATGGAAAAAAATATGAGATGCCTTCCTCAACAGATATTAATATAACAAATCAAAGTCAATTCTCAACATATTTTTCAATTATAGCTAATGCAAATGAAATATATGATTTTTATGGAAATAGTTCATCATATTATCATGTTCTTGTAACTGATTATGCTCTTCCAACAGGAACACAAATTACAATGATTGATTATGCAGCAGATGCACAAAATCCAGAAATATATTATTATACAATAACAGCTGCCGACTATCAAAACTCACTCAATGAACTTGCAAATGAAAATGAAGTCACCTATAAACTATCAAACTTCATAAAAATGGGAAGCACATCCACAAATAACAAATACAATGACACAAGTCATAATCAAATATATTATGATGCAGTACACAAAAGAGTAGTAGAAGATTTCATGTTTATATTTGATATGAAAAATACTACTGCGACAGGAACGCATGAAAACAATCAGATGTTATTTGAACTTAGAAATGAAGATGATAGAGCAAAAGTTACTGTATATGGTAATAGGCAAACATTTATGTATTATAATTTATATGATGCAACAAATGCTGTACTTGAAGAAACAATAACACAAGAAGATAATCACTTATATCAAGGAATAGATCACGAATTCAACCTATCAACAGAAATTGCATATGATGAAACAGATAATAGACAATCAATAATAGATACAAATTATGAATCAAGTGCTATGGGATTAAATGTATATTTATATGATTCATCAAACAACCAAATAAGTTCAAGTATGTTACTAGGTACATCAATTAAAATGGATGGAACAGATTATTTTACAGATAAAGATGGAGTATGGAGAATAAAATTATCAGGAAAAGTATCTAACTTAGTTAAATCATTAATAATGCAATGTGATGAAACACTTCCTATTGGCCAATATACAATGAAATTTGTACTATTCGCATCATCAGATGGACTTCATAATGCATCATCTGGAATAACATCAGAAGTAATATTGCCAATAACAGTAGTAGGAAGCAGTAATGCTATAAAAGTAGAAGGACAAGATGAATATAAAGTAGTAGATGGAAATACAGCTTTAAATGAAAATGATTCAAGATCTAATGAATATACAATAAGATATAAATCAGTATTATCAAATCCTTCTATTAGAATAAAAGTAACAAAAAGAAAAACAGATACACAAACAGATACAGAATATGTATCAATACCATTTAATAATCTCTTTTCAAATATAATGTCTGCACAAGGAACAGATAACGAAGTATTATTATCTAGCAATCCTACAGACAATATGACCATAAATTTAGTTTTAAATGAAGAATTAGTAAGTGGAACATATAGAATAATCTTTGAATTATATGACAATAATCAATTAATTGATAGTGATTATGAATATATAATTGTAAAAAAAGATGTAAGTTGATAAGAAAATATTGATTTTATAGATAAAATTAATTATACTTAAAAAGGTAGGTGTTTATATGAAAAAAGTTTTATCAATAGTGTTAGGTATATTAGAATTTTTAGTTATTATATATATAATCTTTATAACAAGTTGTATACTATGTATAAACAAATTTGGTTTTACACAATTTGGTAATTACACATTAGTAACAATTGATAATTTAAGATCTAAGTATTTAGAAGAATCAAAAAAAGGAGATTTAATAATTACGGAGTACTCAGAAGATATATCTAACGGTGATAAAATATACTATTATGAATCATTAACAAAAAACTATATCGTAAAGAGTTCTAAAGTAGAAGAAATATTAAAAGGTGGAGATCAGAATTTATATACAGTTGAAATTGATGGCAAAAAAGAATCAATACCAGATACAAGAGTACTAGGAATAAAAAAGAATAAATATCATAATCTTGGAGGAATATTAATTTTTCTAAAATCAAGAATTGGATTTTTAATATTTGTACTTGTTCCAATTATGTTTATATTCATATATCAAATCTATGAATTAGTAATTGTTATAAGATATGATAAAGTAGATGAAGATGATGAAGATAAAAAGAATAAAAAAGAAATAGAAGAATTATAAGAAAAAAGGGTGTTGTATGAAAAAAATATTAAATATAATAATATTAAGTTTAATTTTAATAGTAGTAATTCTAGTACCAACAAAAGCAAATGCACAAGAAGCTGAAATAACAAGAGTTGTTTGTAGTAATGTATATGATGGAGAATTAAGAGATGGTTTTAAAGCAACATTTGAAGGATTAAATATTAACTTAGATGATGCATATTTCTTAAAACAAGATGATTATGTAAGATGTACTATGAAAGTAAAAAACAATAGTAATGAAACAATAATGATTGACACATCAAGTATAAGTTCCAAATCTGATGGACACATATCATATGATTTATCAGCAGTAGGAAAAAATAATATCCAACCTGGTGAAATCAAAACATATGAATTAAATATTATTTATGAAAGTCCATATGGCGTTGAAACAGTAATAGATAACTCTCTACAAACAAATTTAGTAGTAAGCAATGTAAGTGGTAATCCATCAACAGGTTATAATCATAGTATAATAATTATAATTATCAGTTTAGCATTAATTACAGTATTAATTATAAGTATCAAAAACAAAAAAGCAAAATACTTTATTATAGCAATTATTACAGGTATGATACTATTACCAACAGTAAATGCTATAGCAAACATATCAATTAGTATTAATGGCAAAATCCATGTTGAAACATCAAAAAAATATTTTGTATATTATGTATATAATACTGTATTGAATGAAGAAGAAGCAAATAATTACTTAAATATTACAAAAGAAGAATATTTAGGATTAAATAAAGATTTTTCTTACTTATACAACAACGTAAATTATTATTATTACTATATAACAGATGATGACGGAAAATATGCACCAGGAGAAACTGTTGAGCTGATTGAAAAAGAAATAAAAGATATTGGTGATGGTTGTGCTTTAAGCGATGATCCAGAAACAATAATATGTGAATCACTTGACACTAAAAATTTGTCATGGTGGGGTTATAAAGGTGAAGATTATGATCAACTTAGTTTTACAGGAGAAGGAACAACATATGATGGAAAATGCTTAAATATGGAAACTCAAGACTTTACCGAAAACTGTAAAATGAATAATATGCCTAAATCATTCACAATGCCTGAACATGATGTATATTTATACGCAGGAACATCTGAATTACAACACTAAGTAGTAGAAATACTACTTTTTTCTTTAAAAAAAACATAAAAAAAAATTAAGAGGTTTTATACATTAAACAAGTATGATATAATTTAACATAGGAGGATTTCATGAAAAGAAAAAATATAATAATAGCAATTATATTCATAGTATGTATTCTATATTTATGGAGTAAAAGTTCTACAGCAGCATTCCAATCTATTTTAACTGGTTCAGTAGAAGGTAATATTGCAGACTGGAGTATTAAAATAGATAATAAAGATGTATCAACAAACATAGAAAAAACTATAGGAATAACAGATATTACATGGAATTCAACTCATACGAGAAATGGAAAAGTATCTCCAGGTTCAATAGGAACAATGAAAATAAAAATTGATCCAAGTGGAACTGATGTATCACTTAACTTTTCACTTGAAATAATAGATAAAACAATTGATTCAGAAAAAATATTAGAAGTAACAAGACTAACAAGTCCTGATATTACATTAACGCAAAATAATAATATTTATAGTGCTACATTAACAAAAGCACAAATAAATAATGAAATTAGTCCAACAATAACATTAGAAATAGAATGGACAAATGATGATAATGTTAATGATTTAGAAAAAAATTTAGACAATTTAAATAATTATATAGAAATAAAGTTTATTGCAGAACAATTAGGAGCATAAACATGAATAAATTAAGAGTAAGAGCAATTAAAAATATTAGTTTTTATGAAGAAAAGAAAAAAACTTTGCTATTTTTTCTATCTTTAATATTACTTATTTTTATATCATATTTCTTACTAAAATATTCATTTGCTAAATATAGAAGTCAAGCAAAACTAAATGCAAGCATAGATAGAGCAATATATATATTTGAAACACAAGAAATGACATTTAATTTAGATCCAAACAAAATCATACCATCAGACTCTCCATATGTATATAATTTTACAATCAGTAACTTTAAAGATGAAAACACATGTGATGTAGATATAGAATATACATTAAAAATAAGAAGTACAACAAATCTTCCAATAACAATAAAACTATATAAAAATGAAAACTATACAAATAATAATTCAACTAATCTAATATCTAGTTTTTCTACTTCTCAAGATGAAGATGGTGCTTGGTATAGAATATATCCTACATTAGGACCATACCAATTCTTATACACAACTAGAACAACAGACACATATACATTAGTTGTAAATTTTCCAAAAGAATATTCAAGAAACACTTTATATAGTGATTCAATAGAAGATATAGAAGTAACAGTTAATTCAAAACAAATAATATAGAGGTAATATGAAAAAAATAATGAAGACAATTAGAAAACATAGAGTAAAAAGTATAATACTACTTGTAATATTAGTAGTTCTTTTAACTATATCTTTTTCATTTGGCCGTTACATTTTCAATATTATAAATGATCATATTTTAGAAACTAGAGGTTTTTATTTTAATAGTAGTGTTCTTGGAGTAAACAATAAATCATATAATATAAAAAATTGGGATGGAGTAAATAATTATACTCTAACAATCGATTTAAATAACAAAAAAAATGATTTTTTAAAAACAACAGATGATATAGTATATGAACCATATGTAAATTGTTCATCAAATGTAGTATGCACATTAAGCAAAACATCAGGAATTATATATTCTAGCACTGGTGCAGACAGTTATGTAATAACAATAACACCTGTAACAAGTCTGGGACAAGGCGAAACAGCAACCATCAATACTTATGCCGTCTCAACATCACCATATTCTCAAACCCTATATGGTACATATATAATAGGCACAACTACTGCAAATTTCTCATATTATATTGAAGATGAACAAAATTCAATTTTCATGACACTTAAATTAACTAATTCACTTACATTTTATGAAGTTGAACAAGCATTTGATCAATACCAAGTAGGTGATAATATATCTTTAGATGACTATAATGAATTAACAGATGATAAAAAAGCAAAATGTTATTCTGCCAAAGTTACACTATCATTTAATCCTAATGTTGTAAATCTGGATATGACAAGTAATGCTTATAAAAATAAAATATCCTCTACAACTAGAATAAGAAATGGATATAATTATGTAGATTCACTAACATTTAAGATAAATGCAACATCGGCCGAAAGCATAATATTTTATAAAACAGATAAAACTGAAAATTTTACATATCCAATTATTAACCAAACATCAGTAGTAAACGTCAGTGTAGTAATGGCAAGCTAAAAAAAATATAAAATTTAAAATATATTTAATTTACTTGATAAATTTTAAATGTTATAATTTAATAAACTAGAGGGTGATTATATGATAAATCTTATAGATATTTACATGAACTATTATATTAATAGACTTTCACAATATGCATTATGTTTTTTCAATGAAGAAGAACTAGACAAAGAATTTACAATAGAAATATTAAAAGAATATATGAAAGTATTTATTAATTTTAAATATTATAATATTCTATCTTCAATAGAAAATAGTCAATTTCAAATAGAGGATCTAAAAAAAGAACTGGATGGAAAAAGAGTAGAAATACTAGATAACTATGCTTCAAGAGAACTAGAAGAAGATAACAATATATATTCATTTAATAGAAAAATAATAGACAAAGCAATGGAAGTAACACTAATAGTTATACAAATAGATGATTATAACTATAAAGATATTGATAATACAAATGATATAATTAATAACTTAATAAATAAAAATAATAAAAAATATATTGAAAATAATACATTAAAACTAATAAACTTAGTAAAGGAAACATATAAAACTATAAATAAGTTTTTTAAAGAAGAAAATAATTATTTTAATATAAATTATAGATTATTAGATGAAAACAGAAGATTATTTGTTATAACATTAGATCAAGATATAAAATATTTAGATGTTAATTATAAAAAAAGTTTAATAGATAAAGTATATATAACAGAAAAACTAGATAAAGACAAAACAGAAATATTATTAGAAAAACTATCTAAAGATATATTATATAAAATATTAAATAAAGAAACTATAGAAAATTATATAGTAGAAATAAGTGATGAAATACTTAAAGGTAACGAATTATATATAAAAGATATTATAGATAATCCATTATTAAATAATCACATTATTTTAAGTATAACTCATGAAATTTATAAGGAAAGAAATAAATGTTTAAAAAATGATTATAGATTAATATGTAATGTAGATTTGAGTCATATTCCTGATTTTAAAGATAAAATAAATAAAATAACAGGATTAGGAGTATTTGAATATGTAATAGTTAAAGATTATAAACAAGAAGATTTAGAAGATTTAAAGAAGTATGATGAAGAACACATTATAATAGATAAGGAGTAAATATGGATACATTTGTAAGATTTTTATATGAGTTTTTATCTGTATTCTTTAGTGGAATAGGAATGATACTAATGGGGATAGTAAATGGATTTATTCAAATATTTAGTATACATTCATATACATATGTTATTAATTCATATAAAAAGGATTTTTCTGGACCAGAATGGTTATTTGTAGTTCTAGCTATTTTAGTATTAATTATTTTAGTTGGAATTATTATATTGCTTATATATTTTGTAATAAGAAAATACATAAGATTTAGAAAAACGTTAGTAGAACAAGAATCTCTATTAGAAGAAGTAGGAAAATTAAATAATGAAGTTGCGACTCTAGTTCAAGAAAAAGAAGATATTTTAGCTATGAAAGTATCTCAATTAGGATTAAAACCAGGTGAAAAACCAAATCTAGATAATAAGGCAAAACCAGAAACTAAAAATGGAGATACACCAGAAGCAGAAGTACTTGAAGAAGAAGAAGACCTAACAAATGTAAGATTTTCTAAATTACATGCTATAGATAAAGCATATAGAGGATATGTTGTTAAAAATTACAATAATGACTTTACATTAGAACAATTAGTTGAAATATTTAGAAATTTTGCTGCATCAAAATTGCGTCTATATTATACAACAAATATGATAAGATTATTTATTTCTGCTATGTCAGCAACAAGACTTATAATTTTACAAGGTATATCTGGTACTGGTAAAACATCACTTGCATATGCTTGGGGTAAATTTATAAAAAATGATGCTGTAATAGCTTCAGTACAACCATCATGGCGTGATAGAACAGAACTTTTCGGATATTTCAACGAATTTACAAAAAAATTTAACGAAACAGATGTATTAAAAGCTCTATATGAAGCTGGATATACAGATGATACATATGTTGTTGTACTAGACGAAATGAACATAGCACGTGTAGAATACTATTTTGCAGAAATGTTATCTATCCTAGAAATGCCTAGTCGTGACGAATGGATAGTAGAACTTGTACCAAGCAGTTGGGATACAGATCCCGTAAAACTAAAAAATGGAAAACTTCAAATACCAGGTAATGTATGGTATATAGGTACAATCAATAACGATGACTCAACATTTGCAGTAACTGACAAAGTGTATGACCGTGCTATGCCTATAGATATAAACGATAAAGGTCAAGTATTTGAACCAACAGATACAGATGCGATGAATATAAATAGTTCATATTTAGAAGGATTGTTTGCAAAAGCAAAAGCTAATCATCCATTAAGTGATGAGGTCAATCAAAAAATTAATGATATGGATGACTATGTTATTAAACATTTCAGAATTGCTTTTGGTAATCGTATTGTTAAACAAATGAAAGATTTTGTTGCGACATATGTAGAATGTGGTGGAAGTGAAGTCGATGGAGTAGATTATTATATAGCAAGAAAAATACTACGTAAATTTGAACAATTAAACCTAGCATATATTAGAGATGAAATAGATGGATTTATAGATTTCTTAGATAAGAGTTTTGGTAAAGATAACTTTAATGAATGCAAAGAATATCTAAATAGATTGAAGAAGATGGTATAATATGGAAGAAGAATTAAAAGAACATGTAAAAGATGAAGAGTTAAACAAAGATGATGCATTTTTAAATACTCTTAATTCTACTTTATCAGTAAAAAGAGATTATGAGAAAATGCAATATGACTATGAATGGTTAGATAAAATTGAATATGCTCTTCCATATTTAGATAATATATTAAAAAATCCAAAAAGATTTATTGTAAATGAAGAAGAAGTTGTAAAAGTTGAACTTGCAAGACGTGTAACAGTAGAAAGTGTAATACATCTAACACAACATACCAACCTAATTCAAGATATAGATAAAGATGGTGACGTAAAACCATCAAAAATACTAAACATAAATAGAGAAGAAAGTTTAGATACATATGAAAATAGATTCGTATTTACATTAATAAATAATATGGAATTCTTCTTTAACGAACGTGTAGCAGCCTCTGGAGCAAGTTCATACTATATCGATAAAAAAGATTCAACATATGATGGAAATGCAAAAGTTGGTACAGAAAACATACATATATCATTATCAATAAATAGTCTAGATAAAGATATTTCAGAAAACAAAAATAAGTATGGTGAATCATTTGAAGATAGAGTAAAAAAAGTGAAACTACAAATAGATGGATTTCACGCATCTGAATTATATAGAACATTAAGTAAACTTCATGTTGCACCAGTAAGAAGTCCAATTAGAAAAACAAATGTAATTTTAAAAAATCCAAACTTTAGAATAGCTGAATCATTATGGAATTATATTCAAAGTTTCCAATCTAAAGATAAAAAGGAATTTGATAAAAAAGACTATTTTGATAATGGAAATATGAAAGAGGATTTTAATCATGCCGTATTACTTGCATATATAGCTAGTCGATCAATTAGCGAGTCAGGTAGTAACCATACAATAAATAAAGTCGCAACAGAAATGATTGAAAGATTAATAGAAAACATCTTAGACACTGATATTACAATGGACGAAGACAAATTAAAAAAATTATTTGATAGCCAAATACAACAAATAAAAAAGAGAAATAAAGAAAAATCAAAAAAAATATATAACATATTTGTAGATAGAATAGAAAAAGAGAAAAATAATTATAAAGAAAAAGCATTGATATTTAAGGAGATTTAACATGGCAAAAATACTTGAAAATAAATACATTAAATTTTTTAGTAAACTAGCAGAATTATTATTAACAATAATAATATTATTATATTTAACTCTAATTGTAACACAAAGATTAACAGGAAATAAAAGTATATTTGGAATAAGAGTATTTACAGTAAGTACTGGATCAATGGAACCAATTTATAATATAAATGATGTAATAATGGTAAATGATATAGACAAAAAAAAGCTAAAAGTAGGAGATGACATCGCATATATCGCAAAGTTTGGTAAAATGAATAACAAAATAATATCTCATAGAATTATTGAAATAGATAATACAGGAGATAAAACATACATAAAAACAAAAGGTATAAATAATACAGGAATTGATCCAACAATATCAGAAGATCAAATACTAGGAAAAATTACTAGAAAGTTGGTTATTATAAGTGCAATTAATAAAATATTAAGAAATCAACTAGGATTCTTCCTATTAATAGTTTGCCCGTTAGTATTAGTGGTTTTTTTAGAATTTGCAGAAACAAAATTAGAAAAACAAATAGAAAGTGGAGAATTAGTATTAAGCAAAGAAAATAAGAGAAGTGATGTTGATGAAGAAATCTTATAGTGAAGATGAATTAATAAATATTATTAAAAAAAGGAAAAATATAATATTACGAAGAACAATAGTATTAGTACTCTTTTTCTTGGGAATAAATGTATATGCATGGTTTATATATATTTCTAAAGTAGGATTTAATTTAAATGCAACAGTATCAGATTGGAATATAGAATTCTATAATGGAGATACAGAAGTAAGAGATTTAAATTTATATGTAAATATGTATCCAAATATGCAAACATTTTCAGACCATATTAATGTAAGAAACATAACAGAAAATAGATGTGATTTTGAATATTATGTAAAAAGCTTTAAATTATTAGGCTTTGATAAATTAGATACAAGTATGACAGACCAACAATTTATAAACAGCTTAAATCAATATCCATTTAAAATAACATTTAACGCAACAAAGAATCATTTAGAAGGAAACGAAAGATTAGATTTTTATATATATGTTAATTGGTCATATGAATCAGCTAATGAATATTATAAACTAAATGATTTCTTTACATATGACCCATCCTTAGAATATTATAATCTTGTAAATGGAGAATATATATTAAATAATAACGTTACATCATCTAACTATGGTGGATTAAAAAATGATTTATATGTTCAAAAAGATGACGCAGATTCAGTATATGGACAATTATGTGGAGAATATCAAAAAAACACAGGGAAATCTTGTTTAGAAATGGATGTTGATCTAAGAGTAACACAATCTTCATCATCAACATAAAAAAATAAAAAACCTTTACGTTGTAACTTGCGTAAAGGTTATTTGTGTATTAACTTTAATAATTGCACCATCTGTAGTTGCTGCAGTTGTATCTGCAGTATTATCCATAGTTTCTCCTTCACCCTCAAACCAAGTTAGATAAATTCTAATTTTTTGTGGAGAACCATTTTTTGTAAAATTTAAGACCACACTAGAACCATTATAATTAACTTCTTGGCTAGAAGCATTATCAGGATCTATTTTATATGACTTAATTTGCATATCACCAACTGCAGTAGTAGCATCATTTGATATATTGATACTAGCTTGAAAGTTTACATCAACCTCACTAGGATCAATTGTTACATCAAAATATCCAATAGAGCCAGGAGCTATAACATCAGCATTCTTATTAGTAGTCTCAGGAAATGTAGGCGTTATAGCATTCGTTAATGTATTCTTACCTTTAATTGATTCGTTATTTACTTTAATATTCCAAGAAGCAATAGAACCATCCATATCAGCACTTAATCTTTTTATATATTTAGCCAAACTAGCTCTAGATAAATATGCAACACAAAGTATGATTATTAAAATTGGAACAACAATTGTTTTAAAATCCTCTTTTTTCAATAATCATCACCTCTCTTAACTATCTCTATTATAATAAAATTATACATATTTTTAATTTCATTTACAAGCAATTATATAAAAAAGAAACAAGTTTACTAAATAAATGTTAACTAATAATATTTTAAAAACAAATTAAATGATATAATAATCTATATATAACTTTTGATTTGGAGTGATTTTATGGAACAAACATCTATATTTGATGATAGACATATTAATAATCCTCTTGCTTCCATAATGAGACCAGATGATTTAGATGGTTTTTATGGACAAGAGGAAATATTAGGAGATGGCAAATTACTTAGAAACCTAATTGAAAATGATGAAATAACATCAATGATTTTATGGGGACCACCTGGTTGTGGAAAAACAACCATTGCTCATATTATAGCAAAAAAAACCAATTCACATTTTGTAAATTTTAGTGCAGTTACGTCAGGCATAAAAGAAATAAAAGATGTAATGAACAATGCAGAAGAAGCAAGAAAGCTAGGAGAAAAAACAGTACTATTTGTAGATGAAATTCATAGATTTAACAAGGCACAACAAGATGCATTCCTACCATATGTTGAAAAAGGTTCAATTATACTAATTGGTGCAACAACAGAAAATCCATCATTTCAAGTAAATTCAGCCCTTATCTCAAGATGTAAAGTCTTTGTATTAAAAGGACTAAGTACATCCGATTTAATACAAATAATGAAGAACGCAATAAAAAAAGCATATAAACATTTAAAAATTAATATAAGTGATGAAATATTAGAAAAAATTGCAGTATTCTCAAATGGAGATGCTAGAAAATGCTTAAATACATTAGAACTTTGTATTGGAACTAGTCAAAGAAAATCAAACAAAGTAATAATTGATGAAAAAACACTAGAAGATTGCATTAATAACAAAGTATTATTATATGATAAAAATGGTGAAGAACACTATAATCTTATTTCTGCATTACACAAAAGTATGAGAAATAGTGACGTTAATGCATCAATTTATTGGTTAGCAAGAATGTTAGAAGCAGGAGAAGATCCATTATATATAGCAAGAAGAGTAATAAGATTTTCATGTGAAGATATAGGTTTAGCCGATCCTAATGCATTATTGCTTGCTAATGCAGCATATGAAGCATGTCACAATATTGGTATGCCAGAATGTAATGTAATCTTAAATGAGGCAGTTGTATATATGGCACTTGCTCCAAAATCAAATTCAATGGAAGTATCATATAATAATGCAAAAGAAGATGCATTATCAATGATAAGTGAACCAGTACCATTAAATATTAGAAACGCCCCAACCAAATTAATGGAAAATTTAGGATATGGTAAAGGCTATATTTATGCACATGACACAAAAGACAAAATTAGTAATATGCAATGTATGCCAGATAATTTAAAAAATAAAGAATATTATTTTCCAACAGAAATGGAAGGAAAATATAAAGACAGATATGAATGGATAAAAAAATGGAAAAATACACATAAATAGTATATTCCAATTATTTTTTATATTATAATATTAAATATAAACAATAATTAAATATAATAATTCAATAAATCATATAAGTAAGAAATATAAGGAGAAAAAATGAGTAAAATAAAAGAATTATTCAATGATAATAAAACAATATACGTATTTGATATAGATGGAGTATTAGCTAAAATTGAATATGGTCAGTACAATCATTACATGTTAGATGATGAAGCATGGGCAAAAGAAATAGAAAAAGGCAAAATATTTTATAATGATGACTTAGCCATAAATACAATGAAACATTTTATAGAAAGCAAAGATATTAACAAAATATATGTAATAAGCAAGATAGCTACAAAAAAAGAAATAGATCAAAAAATAGATTTCTTAAAAAGAAACTATTCTATATTAGAAAACCATGTATATTATGTAAATAATAATAAAGAAAAACTTAATATATTAAATAAAATACATGACAAACACAAAGAGCTAGATTCAAAATATATAGTTATGATAGATGATAATGTAGATGATGTATTAAGTTATATAGCATTTAATTCTAATTATTCAACTATTCATATTAGTTCATTTATGTAAAAAAGAATAATTTTTTATCCACATTTTTGTGGATATTTTTTTAAACAATAATTTTCATGATATAATTAAGTAGAGATGGTTTTATGGAATTAAAATTTATTGGAACAGGTAGTATAAGAGCAAAACGAACATGTTCAAGTATTCTAATTAATAATAATATATTAATAGATTGTGGTAATGGTGTTTATAAAAAATTAATAAATGCAGATATCAATGTACTTGATATAAAAACAATAATAATTACACATCTTCATGGAGACCATACATTTGATTTAACACTTCTTTTATCGGCAATTTATACAGAAGATCATAATCATAGTATAACAATTATTGGACCAAAAGGGCTACCAAAATTAATTAGAAAATTATTGTTTTTAGCTTTCCCATTTACAGGACCTATAATATATTTTTCATTAAAATTAAAATTTATTGATAGTAAGAAACTAGATGATTATAAATTAAATGATGACATATCTATAAAATCATTTAAAGTACATCATGGGAATATGAGACCTTGTTATGGTTACATACTAAATAATAATATAGGAATAACTGGAGATGCAGCATATAATAATGTAATAGATGAGGTAGCAAGCAAAGTAAAAACATTTATATGTGATTGTACAATGTCAATAGGAAATGATGCACATATGGGAGTTGACAACATAGAAAGCATATTAAAAAAATATGATACAAGAATAATTACATATCATATGGGAGATTCAAGTAGAAAAAAATTATTAAAACTAACAAATAATTATAAAAATCTTACTGTATCAGATGATTTATTTAGATTTGAATTATAGAAAGATTTTAAGGAAAGGATGATAAGA